>JADLDX010000776.1 GCA_020846515.1 Pirellulaceae bacterium | reverse complement strand
GGTACCCGGTATATAGACTCAAGTGCTGAGAACCTTGTCGCCACCACCCTTACCTTATCAACGGCACGCGCAATTATGGCAGCTCGGGATCGGAATCTCTTCGCCTGGCAGGCTTACGTTATCGTCACGTCCATCATTTCGCTGCTTTTGCTGGTTGGTGTGTTTTTTCTATGGAAAATTCATACCGATCTGTTGAAAAGCAATGCCGAACAGAAGACGCAATTGACGACGGCCAATGCCGAAAAGGGCAAGGCTGATATGCGTGTCAATCGGCTCAAGAACATGCTGGGCTACGGTACCGCGACGGTTGAAGACGTGAAGTTCATGGTCGATACGCTCAAAGACGACCCAGAAATGGTGGACGTTGAGAAGAATTACACGACCGACATGACGGTCTTCAGCGCTTCCCAGGAAAAGAAGAATTACCGCGAATTCCCAGTAACTTTGCTGGCCACGATTCTAGAACGCAACAATCAGGTAGCCGAAGCCGAAGCGATGGTCGCCCGGCTAAAAGATGAAAAAGCCAATCTCGACAAGAGCCATGCTGAAGCGCTCGGGGCAGCACAATCTGCACAGAAAAAAGCCGAAGACGATTTGGCCGCCACTCGACAGCAGCACACCGAACAGATTGCCAAGTTGAATGCTGAAAAAACCAAGATCCAAGAACTGGTGACCGCTTACAAGAGTGATTTCGAAAAGCGGATCAGCATCCTAGACGCTGCGATCGTCAAGCTGAAGGCTGACAACGCAACGCAAGCCGCCACTTTGTTAGCTCAGAACGAAAAGATCCAGCGGCTTCAGAAGGAGAATTTTGACGAGCCCGCAGGCTCTGTAATCAATGTAGCCAATGGCAGTCGAACTGTTTGGATCAACTTGGGAGCAGCCGACGGCTTACGCGAAGGCGTTTCGTTTGTGGTCTTGGATGAAAAGACCCGCAACGTTGCCGAGGGCAAGATCAAGGCAGAAATGGTCGTTGAACGTGTGACCGATGACCACATGGCGGTTTGCACCGTAACGTCAGGTGTGTCGAAATACCCAGTACTGCCAGGCGATTTGGTATATTCTCCAGCCTGGCGTAAAGGCCGTGTCACCGGCTTCGCGCTGGTGGGCTTGATGGACATCAATGGAGATGGTCGGGATGATCGCGACTTGATCAAGTCGGTTATCCAGAGCGCAGGCGGTAAAGTAGACGCAGAAATTCTGCCCACAGGCGAAACGAAGAATTACTCGGGAATGGACATCAATACAGCCTATGTCGTCGTGGGCACCGATGTAGCGGTGGGCGAACAGGCCAACCAAGAGCAACAGGAACGCTCGACCAAGTATGCCAAATTCATGGGCGATGCCAAAAACTTGAGCATTCCCCAAATCAGCACGAATAACTTGATGGGCTACTTGAAGAGTAAAAATGACACACGAACCGTACCATTAGGTACCCAAACACGTGCGTCTGATTTCGAGGCCAAAGCCGCCAATGGCGTAGTTCCCGAAACCGCGGGCGTGGTTTCTGAAATTTTCCGCCAACGCAAACCGGCCAAGTAGTCGCCGCCTTAGGCTTGACTGGCTCAATAGTTGCCAAGTACTCAGGAGTAGACACGTAATTGACCAGTTCGATCGATCAGGTAAGGGGCACCGCCCCCCGGCCGAACAATCAAACGCAACACCAAAAGGGCGAGTCGCCTGGACTTGCCGCGAATCGTTTTGTAAAACTGCAGAGTTAATAATTGACGATTACGTAAGCTGCGCTTACACTAGAGCCCGTATACGAGTTGCTAGCACAAAACATTTAATCGATACAGTTCGCTTAGAGAGCTTGTCCCCATCCAAGAGGCTGCCATGAAGCATCGCTTCGCACTACTCAGTTTTTTCGCCGCTATGCTGTGCTCGGTGCCAGTCAATGCGCAAGAATCGCTACCCCCTGCCCAGGATGTGGTGCCCCTACCGGCGTCAACAGCGTCTACGGCAGAGAATCACCTCAACCCGCTTCATCAAGAAGAGTGGGTAGTTCTGGACGCCAGCGGTAGCGTGCGTGGACAAGTCGCTCAGTTGACGGCTGAAGGCACTTCGCGACCTGTGGAACGAGTTACGTTGCACCTGAGCCGCAATGGCGCGCCAGTAGCAAATGTGATCACCGATCCTGAAGGACGCTTTGTCCTTCCAGGACTTGGCGTTGGCACCTACGGCTTGATCGGTCGTTCGGACCGAACAATAGCCGCGTTTGCCTTACACGTACTGCCAGCCGGCGCGTCAACTCGGTTGGATTCGGACTTTGTCGTCTACGGGACAACGACCTACGGCCCAATTATCAATGAAGTCTTCCGCGCCCACACCGTGCCTGGCAATGGCGAAGCAGTTTATCCTGACTTCCGCACCGACCCTGTAGGTGATGCTCGACGATTCAGCGATAACTCCCAAATCGCGCTGCGAGCCAATGGTTTGCTGGCCGGTCGCGTTTCCAAGCCCAATGGTCTCAACGGCGAAGACCTCAGCGGCAATGTGGTCCACATTCTGAAGAACGGCGTGATCGTCGGTCATGAACCAACCAATGCAAGAGGTGAGTTCCAAGTGGCCAGCATGTCGCCTGGTGTTTATGACTTCGTGGTAGCCGGTAAAGATGGTATCGCAGCTGGCTCATTCCAAGCGATCGACGGCGCCGGCCTGGCTCAGAAAGCTTCGGCAAGCACACGCTTGGTGACTGCTGTTCAGCCGCCAGCCGACTCGCTAAACGTTGAATTGGTTCCAGCCGATGATTTCGGCAACGCAGAACTAGTTGATCCTGTCGTGATTGAAGAACCTGGCTTCTTCCCAATTCCTGGCGGCGGATTCGCTGGCCCCGGCGGCTTCGCTGGTGGCGGAGCCGGTGGTGGCTTTGGCGGCGGTGCTGGTGGCGGAGCCGGAGGTGGTGGTATCGGCGGCATTGGTGGTATCGGTGGCTTGCTAGGGATCGGTGGCTTGGCCGCCGGCGTAGCAGCTCTGGCCTCGGATGACGACGGCTTCGATACTGTGGCTGCCTCGCTGGTCGTTCCGTAACACATGACTGCGACCAGCCGAATTCGAATGCGGCTAGGTACGGTTCTAAAGAAAAATCATTGGCCGGGGTAAAACCCCGGCCAATTTTTTTGTAGGCGAGTCGCTCCGCGACTCGTCACCCCCGCGTCACTCCCTTTTTTCATCCTTCCTAATTGGACAGCGCCACTTTGAATCAGCCGCTGGGCGTTAGCCCCGGTTTTTTCAGCGAAAACCGTGGCTAACGCCAAAACGGCTAATATCTAAGAAATAGCAGCGAATCACTGTGAATTCGATTCAAAGTGGCGCTGTCCAGCTAACGTCAAGCACTCAAATACAGAAGAATGACGAGTCGCGGAGCGATTCGTCCACAGTTTACAGCGTGAACTTGGGCAACTCGACAATCTTGCCACCCTGCTCAGTCGATTGGTGAGCACAGATGCCTACGCACGTCCAATTGGCCGATTGAACCGCGTTGGGCCACGGATCACGGTCTTCACTCAAGGCGGACAGGAACTCGTTGACCAAGTGTGGGTGCGATCCACCATGACCGCCACCTTGAATGAACGACAGGTGCTCTGCGTCTTGGATCGACTGCGTGAACATCTGGATTTCCTTGGGCAGCAAATGAGCGAAGTCTGGAACTTCGATCTTGCTGGCTATCTCATGCTCCGGCTTCTTGGCCGTATGCAGCACGTGAGGCTCACCTTCGACGAGCGACCATTCAAAACTTTGTTTGGTGCCGTAGACATCGAAGCTTTCACGATACTGCCGAGCCGTGTCGAACAGGAAACGCCAGATATGCGCACTGATGTCTGAGTCTTTGATCTTGATATGACAGGACTCGACGGCGTACTTGTTACCAGACTTTTTGGCCAGGTCCTCTCGAATTGTGCCCGAGCCAAAACAACTGACATACTCCGCCCGTCCGTTGACCAAGCCCAAAACGGGACTGACCACGTGCGTGGCGTAGTGCATGGGAATCATGCGCTCCCAATACTCTGGCCAACCGTCCATATCCTGAGGATGGGACGCGGCCATATACTGGATTTTGCCAAGCTCTCCTCGCTCGTACATCTGCTTGATGAACAAGAACTCGCGACTGTAGACGACCGTCTCGGCCATCATGTACTTTAGTCCCGTATCTTGTACCAACTGGCAAATCTGCTCACACTCGTCGATGGAAGTCGACATGGGCACGGTACACATGACGTGCTTGCCGGCCTTCAGCGCCTCCAGCGACATCCATCCGTGGTCGGGAATCGGCGAGTTGATATGCACAAAGTCGATGTCCGGGTCGGACAACACCTGCTCGTACTTGGTGTATCGTTTGGCAATGCCAAACCGGTCACCGACCGCATTCAACTCCGCTTCGTTGCGCCGACAAATGGCTTCAACTGTGCCCAAAGGATGACGTTGATAAATCGGAATGAACTCGGCGCCAAAGCCCAGTCCCACCATTGCCACTTTGAACTTTTTGCTCATGTTGATTGTTCCCGCCGGGAAGAGAGGATTGTCATCGCCAAGGAGCCAGCATGATAACTAATATTTACTGGCCGACAACGTAACAATCCGCCCCAGGCGGGCTCATGTCATTTGCCAACCGTCGGCCAGTGAAGCGTCCTTCACCAAAATCGGAATGCCATCGCGAATCTGACACGGCTCGTATTCATCGCTGTCCTGCAAATTGCGAGGGTTGGCAATCACTACATTGGCACCCACTCGGCAATTCTTATCAAGAATGGAACCTGTAACGGACGAACCATTGCCGATGCCGACCGGCGGTCGTCCCAGCTTGATATTCTCCGCCAACTCATCGGGCGTTTCGTAGTAGTCAGCCCCCATCAAAATGCTGTCGCGAATCGTCACGCCTTCGCCAATCGAGCACCGCAAACCGATCACGCAGTTCTCGATAACTGTACCCTTGCCGATGCGGCAACCATCGGCAATCAAGCTATTGCGGATGGTAGCGCCTGACATCAGCGACGGCGGCAGAAATCGTGCTCGCGAGTACACAGGCGCTGCTGGGCTGACAAAATCGAACGGTGGATTCGGATTTGCCAGGCTCAAGTTCGCCTCGTAAAACGCGCGAATCGTACCGATGTCCTCCCAGTAGTCGTCGAACAAGTGAACCTGCACACGTCGCGATCGAATCGCCGCGGGGAAAACTTCTTTACCAAAGTCTTCGTAGGTTGTCTTGTTGAGCACGTCGAATAACAAGTCGCGATTGAAGATGTATAGACCCATGCTGGCCAGACAATCGCGACCTCGCGATTCAATGCCCCGAGCATCGATCCATTCGGGCGCCGTACGCACCATGTCTATCTCGCGATCCGTCTGCGGTTTCTCCAGAAATCCCTCGACCCGCCCAGTTTCATCGCAGCGCATCACTCCCAGACTGGGGGCCATCTTGCGATCAACAGGGATGGCCGCAATGGTCACATCAGCCTTATTTTCCAAGTGCGTACGTAGCATGTCCATGTAATCCATGCGGTACAACTGGTCACCGCTCAGAATCAGCACATACTTCAAATTTTGCTGATCCAGGTGCCGCAGGTTCTTACGCACCGCGTCGGCCGTACCCTGATACCAATCGGTGCCCCCTTCCATCGTCTGCTGCGCAGCCAATAACTCCACAAAACCACCGCTGAAATTGTCAAAACGATAGGTCTGGCGAATGTGACGGTGCAGCGACACGGACAAAAACTGCGTCAGCACAAAGATCCGGTTGATGTTGCTGTTGATGCAGTTGGAAATGGGGATGTCAATCAAACGGTATTTCCCCGCCAGTGGCACCGCCGGTTTGGCGCGTATCTTCGTCAAAGGAGACAAACGAGTCCCACGCCCACCACCCAAAATCAACGCAATGACCGATCGAGGATCTATGTTAACCATGATTAGACTTTCAGATGCCTTAAGGAGATGCCTAAAGGTAATGTGCCGCCCACGCATCTATACGACGTGTCTGGAATTGCAAATCGTGGTTTGACAACTATCCCCAACGATTCTTCCACTGCCAATCATCGAGCATGGCCCGTTGCTGGCAGACCGTGACAGGCAGACACGACGCGAATTATAACCAGTTTGCTCGACTTGTGGGTCGGATACAAAGTACTCATTGGCCAGTCCATCTCGTCCGCTGTTTTATTGCTCCTCTGACTGCGCTAATCGCCAATCGAGCCCCAGATCTAAATTCACCGCTGAGTGCGTCAATGCGCCCAAACTGATCCGCTCTACGCCGGTTAAGGCAATGCTGCGCAGTGTCTTTTGATTGACGCCGCCGCTAGCCTCCAGTTCCACCGCAGGCGCCTTTTCATTTCGGATCTGAACAGCTTCCCGAAGGCAATCGGGCTGCATATTGTCCAGCAGTACGATGTCCGGCAATACGGTCAAGGCATCTTTCAGTCCATCCAGCGAATCCACCTCGACTTCGATAATCGGCTCCTCATCGACGGTGCCGCCGGTGGATCGACTGGGAGCGGGGGCTGTCTTCAAAAATTCACGGGCCAGTGTGACCGCTTCACTGGGCAAGAGCACCGTTCCGCGAGCCCGCTCGTAGCAGGCTAGATGATTGTCTTTAATCAAAATCGCTTCGTTCAAACTGCCTCGGTGATTGTGCCCACCACCACAACGCACTGCGTACTTTTCCAAATGCCGCCAGCCGGGGGTGGTCTTCCGCGTATCGTAAATGCGAACAGGCAGATCAGCAACCAACGCAACATGCTCAGCCGTCCAACTGGCGATGCCACACAATCGACCGAGAAAATTTAAGATGGTGCGTTCACACGTCAGGACGTCCCGGGCATTTCCCCCGAGCGTAGCCAGGCATTGTCCAGGCTTAAATTCTTCGCCGTCTCGCACGCGGATTTCCACCGTCACGGTGGCCTGCAGGCACTCCACAATCCATGGAATCAATTCAATTCCGGCCGCCACGCCACGGACGCGCGCTATGATATCAGCAGTCGCGGGCAATTCTTCTGGTACGATCGCCAGCGTAGTGATATCAAAACCTCGGCCCAAATCCTCACGGATTGCCAACCGGGTCAACTGCTCCACACTGTCTCGCAAAATCGCGTCTCGCTCCTGCTGGTGATAATCTCTCATCATTGCTCTACTCGCGGTTGGTATCAGGGATCGCGGTTGGTTTTTGGGGACTGCTTCCAGGCCTGTGCCAATCCTACTCTACTGCCCACGCGTGGTCGACGAGCCTACAATGGAGCGACGAAGGAAAATGGCTCTGCACACTCTTATGGATTGTGCAGTAGATTCATCAGTGCGCCATGTAGATGATGGAAACGCTATGGAGCGACGCAGGGACACGCCAGTGACGCGTCATGTAGGTGGTTGGATCGTGCTGGGTGCCGGGCTGCTCTTGGTATGTTCGCGATCCGTATGGCACGACACTTCATCGCCCGGGGATGTGCCCGGTCCATTGGATGCACGGCTCTATCCCGCTCTTGGTATTGACATCAATCAAGCCAGCGCGGCCGAACTGGGCTGCATCCCTGGTGTGGGGCCGGCCTTGGCCACCCGCATCATCCATCATCGAGAAACTTATGGCCCTTTCCAGACGTCAGCCGACTTGCAAAAAGGACCCGGGGTCGGCCCCAGCCTGGCCGCTCAATTGAACTTAGCCATTCAACCTCTCACACCCCCGTTGGACCAGCCCGTCGTCGCCCTGGGCCTACCCACTTCGTTAACTGCGGATAAAACTGCGAATGATTAGCCCGAACACGACCGCTGCACCTTTTCAACTGGTCAGCAAATTTGCACCGGCCGGCGATCAACCGCGCGCGATCGAAGCCTTAGTGCGCGGGCTGTCCGATGGCGTCAAACATCAAGTGCTGATGGGCGTCACCGGCTCGGGTAAAACGTTCACCATGGCCAATGTCATCCAGACGTTACAACGACCGACATTGGTCCTCAGTCACAACAAAACCCTGGCCGCACAGCTCTATTCGGAGTTCCGAGACTTCTTTCCACATAACGCCGTGCACTACTTCGTCAGTTACTACGATTATTATCAACCGGAAGCCTACATTCCGCAGCGCGACGTGTACATCGAAAAAGATGCTTCGATCAACGAAGAGATCGATCGACTTCGATTGGCGGCCACCAGCGCGTTGGTCAGCCGACGTGACGTAGTAATCATCGCCAGCGTGTCCAGCATCTACGGTTTGGGCAGTCCAGAAGACTATCGCAACATGGTTGTCCACTTACGCGTCGGTCAGACAATCAATCGCGATGATGTGTTGCTGCGCTGGGTAGATATTCAATATGAGCGCAATGATATCGCCTTTGAACGGTCCAAGTTCCGCGTGCGCGGCGATTGCCTGGAATTGTGGCCGTCTTACGAAGAGTTCGCCTATCGAATCGAACTGTGGGGCGATGATATCGAACAAATCGCCATCATCAATCCGCTGACCGGTGAAACGCTGCAGCGCATGGAAGAAGTTTACATCTATCCAGCCAAACACTTCGTGACCACCGAAGAACGTATCGAGCGCGCGATCAGCGTCATTCGCGAAGAGTTGCGACAACAGCTCGAAAAATTTCAAGCCGAAGGCAAACTGCTCGAAGCGCAACGCCTGAGCGCTCGCACACGATTCGACTTGGAGATGCTGCAAGAAGTAGGGCATTGCCCAGGCGTCGAAAACTACTCGCGTCCCCTATCGGGCAAACCACCCGGTGCCACACCCGATACGCTCTACGACTTCTTTCCCAACGATTTTCTGCTCATGATCGACGAGTCCCACGTGACGGTACCCCAAGTGCGCGCCATGTACGCAGGCGACCGCAGTCGCAAGCTGACGCTCGTCGAACACGGTTTCCGTTTGCCGAGCGCAATGGACAATCGACCGCTAAAGTTTGAAGAATGGGAAGGCAAAACAGGGCAAGTCATTTTCGTATCCGCCACGCCCAGCGACTATGAATTGCAGAAGACGGGCGGCGAAGTGGTCGAACAAGTCATTCGCCCCACCGGTTTGCTGGACCCAATCGTCGAAGTTGTGCCGGCGCGCGGACAAGTCAATCATTTACTAGAAGAGATTCGTCAGCGCGCCGCGGTCGGTGAACGCACGCTGGTCACCGCCCTGACCAAACGACTGGCAGAAGACCTGGCTGCGTATCTGACCGAACAAGATGTGCGTTGCCGTTGGTTGCACAGCGAACTGGACGCGTTCGAACGCGTTGAGTTGTTGCACGATTTGCGTCAAGGCGTATTCGATGCCCTGATCGGCGTGAACCTGCTCCGCGAAGGCTTGGATCTACCCGAAGTTTCCATGGTGGCGATCTTGGATGCCGACAAAGAAGGTTTCTTGCGCAGCGAGACCTCGTTGATCCAAACCATCGGCCGCGCCGCGCGTAACGTCAATGCAAAAGTAATTTTGTACGCCGACAGAATCACCGACTCCATGCGCGCGGCGATCGATGAAACACAACGCCGACGTCGACTGCAAGAAGCTTACAACCAACACCATGGTATTACCCCCACCACGGTCAAACGTCAGATCAAAGCCGGCATCGAAGCCGCCGCCCAAGCACATCGCAAAGCCCGTGAAGCTGTGCGTGGCCAGCCCGAAGGCCAAGTCATCACTGAGGCTTATTTGAAGCTGCTCGAGCAAGAGATGTTGCAAGCCGCCGAAGACTTGGAGTTCGAACGCGCGGCGAGTCTGCGCGACAAACTCATGCACTTAAAAGAGCATCTCGGTGAACAAGTGACCGAAGAGGGCGAAAAGTACAACACCAAAGGCAGCGGCCGTACGGGTCGTGGCGGAAAAAGCGGTAGCCGTATCCCTCGTCCCAAAAAACGCTAGTTCCGCTGCGGTGGTTGATTCAAAATCAAGATGACCTTTTCAGGCTGCTCCACCAATGGTCCGCCTGCTTTCGGAGAAGCCTCAGCACTCGATGGTTGAGTTGCAGAAGGTCGAGCATTAGCTGGCTGAATGTCAGCAGGTTGAGTTTCAGCCATCGCGGCCGCCGCCGCTTGCTCAGGGCTGGCTGGTGTCACGCGCCAGTAGCGCAAGCCGTCGACATTCGGCGGACCATCGTTCGTCGCGTTGGCTTGATCTGCCTTGGGCGATTGCACGGCTGCCAAAATTTTCATCGCCTCCGCCTCGCTGACGAACAGTACCAAACTACCATTGCGATAACTGGCTTGCACCTTGTTCTTGTCAAAGCCCTCAACCGGTGGCACCGGCACTGGCAGCTTCTCCTCCGCAGCTGAAGCGGCCTTGGCTGAAGCGGCATCTGGTGCAGTGGACCCTGCGGAAGTGGCCCCTGTTGCAGTGGCTGGACGCTGCCCCGTATCGGCCCTCATCAAACTTAATCCGTGCAACTGAGTCAACGGTTGGACTTGCTGCAATTGCTCGAACCAGGTTGTGGCCGGGGCGGTTTCCGGCAAGCCGGCCACCAAGGACGGCGCTGACTGGACGGCTGACTGAACGACTGATTGGGCTGGCTTCAATTGCTGCTGAGCCTCTGGGGCTACGAAACCGGCGACTTGCCCCAACGCTCCCTGTACCTCTGCCTCACTCCAAGCACTCGAGTGCGCATAAACCAGCAGCGGTTCGCTGAAAAACTGGGACACGCCGGGACGTTCGGCTGCTCGTTCAATCAATGAATTGGCGTTCTCCGCTTCCACCGCCTGCTTGGCATTGGCCACCGGCGAAGGATCTGTCATGGGAGCTGCGGGCATCGGAGCTGCTGGCGCCGGAGCTGCGGGCTTCGGTAATGCCCCAGGCGTTGGCAACCCACGCGATGACGCACCGCCACCCAGCCCACCCGCAGCCGCTTGTCCAAACTCCATCGGCTCTGGACTACCTGGCGCCATTGAACCTGGCGCCATAGCGCGCGGTCCGGCGGCTTGGGACGAAGAGAATGATTCAGCAGTTACGCTTTCAGCCAGCATCGGTGCATCGGCAGACTTGCTCATGACGTTAGCCTCACCCGCTTGCGCACTCAATGTGGCCGGCGCACCCAGAGCAGGCTCACCTGGCATACCTAAACCGCCATCCATTTCCGGATGCGGCATGTCCATCGCGCTGGCCGGACCACCCCCGCGTGACGCGCCCGGAGCCGGCCCAGAGGTCGCCACTTCCATGGCAGCAAATTGCTGAACCCAAAACGGATATGCCACGACCGCCAGCAGTGTACAAGCCGCCAGTGCTGTGATCGCCCGCCTCCCAATGCGCCCAGATCCGCCCACTCGCGCGTCGCTCACAGGCGCCGCTTTCGACTCACCCACAGGCGACCCGCTCACCGGCGGCTCGCTTACTCGCCAATTGCCCTCTCCCCAACGCGCCGCAGCGTTGCTCTCCACGGCGCAATCCATCACCATCACCAATTCCTTATCGTCATGCTCCACAGGCTGACTGTTCAACCGACCGAAATCAAACTTGAACTCCGACTCCGGCCCGCGCGGCAGAGAAGCCACCATCCCCCGCACGCGCTGGAGATCTTCCAGCAGATGTCGCGTCGCTGGATCTTTTTCAAGTTGTTGCTCGACCAGCGCACGCTCATCGATCGACAACTCATCGTCCAGATAAGCCGATAGCCAATGTTGCCGGAACTCTGTGGACATTGCGAAACAACTACTAAGTTAAAAGTTCGACCACTGATGAATTCACGCCCACAAACCTGCCTGGTTTTCACTCTACTTCACGACAAGCTGACCTAACTGACCGACGCGTTGTTCGAGAATGCTCTTCAGCTCCAATCGCGCACGATGCAGACGACTGCGCACGGTACCCACCGGAATCTCAAGTGTCTCAGCAATCTGCTCGTAATCCATGCCATCAAAATCTCTAAGCAATATTACGGCCCGACGCTCGTGATCCAACAGGGCAATGGCTGCCTGTACACATTGACGTAACTCCTCACGCGCGACCTGCTGTTCCGCCGAGTGTTCGTCGCCAACGGTGTTCAGGGCCACCTCAAAGCCTTCACGCTGATTCTGGTTTTCCATGCTTTTGCGGCGACGTTGACTGATCAACAGATTCATCGCCACGCGGCAGAGCCACGTATAAAAACTGCTGCGCCCCTCATACAAGTGCAGCTTTCGATAGGCCCGAGCAAATGTCTCTTGAGCCAAATCCTCTGCCTCATCACGCGATCCACACGCATGAAACAACAGCCCTAACAAACGCCGCTGATGACGCCCCACCAGCGCAGCATAAGCCGCCTGGTCGCCCTGTAAGACCTTCGTAATATCGTCTTGGTCTTCGGAAAGCATGAGATCCGGTGTCACCAACAGTTGTTCTAAAGGAGGGAGACGGCCAATCTGTCCGACCAGTTCCCAAAAATGAATCACCACCTTAATTGGACAACGCCACTTTGAATTAGCCGCTGGGCGTTAGCCCCGGTTTTTTCAGCGAAAACCGTGGCTAACGCCAATACGGCTAATATCTAAAAAATAGCAGTGAATCACTGTGAATTCGATTCAAAGTGGCGCTGTCCAGCTAAGTAGCAGTTCCCCAGGGGTCCAGGGAAGGGCAGAGGCTGAAGTATACCACTGGTCCATTTCCTCCGACATCAGCCATGCACCCTCACGTACCAATACCCGACTGAGTGCTCCAGTATCCACCGCGAGCATGATCGCAGCGCACGCGCGAGCCACGCACGCCATCGACCAATCGACCATTCAAAAATGCAGTGACCCCGCCCACCACTGTCCGCACCGGCCAACCGGTCAGCGCCTGCCCAGCCCAGGGACTCCCGCGGCTTTTGGCAAATTGACTCTCGTTGGTAATCGTCCGCGATAACGTGGGATCCACTAAGACCAAATCCGCATCGTAGCCCACTTCGATGCGTCCTTTGCCCACCAACCCCCACACGCGGGCCGGTGCATCGCTCATCCAATGGGCCAGTTGTTCGAGACTGCATTTGCCTTGATGCACCTGATGGAGCATCAACGGCAAACTGTTCTCGACAGCTGGCAGTCCACTGGGAGATTGCGGATAGGGGCGACTCTTCTCTTCCAGTGTGTGCGGCGCATGATCGGTGGCAATCACCTGAATGCGATTGCTCAGCAAGCCTTGCCACAGGAGAGCTGTATCCCGCGGCGACTTCAGCGACGGATTCATTTGGACCAGTGTCCCCAATCGCGCATAGTCATCCGTTGAAAAAAACAAATGATGCAGGCATACCTCGGCCGTAATGTACGGCGCAGCGTCAATCAGCAGGGGCAACTCCGCCGCCGTGCTGACGTGCAGGACATGGAACCGATGTTGATGACGTCGCGCCAGGTCGAGCGCGCGACTAGTAGCCACCACGGCCGCCTCCACGTCACGAATTCGGGAATGATCCGCCACAGAAAGCTGATCGCCCAAACGCGTTCGATTTTGGCGGACGAGCGTCTCATCTTCGCAGTGGGCACAGATGGGCAATGTTGTCTCGGCAAAGATGCGTTCCAGCGCCAACTGATCATCTACCAACAAACTGCCGGTACTCGATCCGATAAAGATCTTGATGCCTGGCACATTCTGGGCAGCGGCTAACTCCGACACATTGGATTCAGTCGCCCCAATGTAGAAGCCATAATTGACCTGCGACACTTCTGCCGCCCGCTGATACTTCCACTCGATGGCCGCCTGGTCGGTGGCCGGCGGATTCGTATTGGGCATCTCCAAATAGGTCGTTACCCCACCGGCCGCAGCCGCCGCACTGCCGGTGGTCAAATCTTCTTTATGGGTCAAGCCTGGTTCACGAAAATGTACCTGATCGTCGATAACCCCTGGCAAAACGATCAACCCCTCCGCCTCGATCACCTCATCTGCCGCACTCCGCTGGCTGGCATCCACCGCCACAATCTTGCCATCTCGTAGTAGCAAGTTGGTCTGGGCCTCGCCATTTGGTAAAACTACCCGACCGCCTCGAACCAATATTGTCTTACTCATATTCAGTCAAACTCTACACTCAGGATGAATTGGTCCGTCCGCCATTTGGTCTTAACTACTTCACTGATCAACTATTTTTAGCGTTGCTTTCACCTTCGCATGGGAAGCCATGCCTGCTTTATGCCCACCTTCAGCGAAAGAACAATACATGATGTGCCGAGCTTACACCATCATCGCCCTATGCGTAAGCAAGGGTGCCACTCCGTTAACCTGCCGGACTAGCCACCCCTTGCGCGACCTCGCTGGCAGGCGGTCAGCTTGCGTCTGGACCACGCTTTTGAGCTTGGGGCTGATGCTGGTTGCGACGACCTGCCTGGCTCAAGACAACCCATTGCAAAAAGCTAATCAACTTTTGCAGTCTGCCAATACAGCTTACCGAGCCGATAAATTCGACGAGGCAGCCAAATTGGCGTTGGAGGCGGCCAAGTTGGCCCCCGAGGAAGTCGACGTGCAGCAGGGCGCAGCCCAACTTTTGTTCCTGTCCGGCAAAGTCGAAGAGTCGCTGCCCAGTTTCGAAAAAGCCAACCAGCTTGATAAGACGCTGGCGCCGCATAACTGGCAACGGGGGGTCGCGCTAGGCTGCGCCGGCAAATTTGCCGAAGGTGCCGCACAATTCGGGTTGCATCACGACGTAAACCCTGACGATGTTGAGAATTCTGCGTGGTACTTTTTATGTATTGCCAAAACTAAAGGCAAAGCGGCTGCAGAAGCTTCCGTCATTGGCAGCCGCGGCGATCGGCGCGAACCCATGATGTCTGTGCTGAAGATGCTGCAGGGAACGCTTAAGCCGGACGAAGTGTTGGTAGCAGCCAAGACGAATACTAAGGAGGGCCCCGAAAGAAAAATGGCCTTGTTCTACGGATTTCTCTATGTCGGCCTGTACTACGATTCGATCGGAGAAGATGAGAAGGCAGCGGCCGCACTAAACAGTTCGATTGCCAACGCCAGCAAAGATTACATGGGGCGCACTGCCCAGATATACAAAGATTTACGCTTCGCTAAGTCCCCACCAGCCAAGCCAGCAGATTCCAAGTCCAAGTAACTCTGCCCTGCGAGCAGACCCAACTGGATGACTTATCGTTCCGCTGGCTATGGTTGGCATGTTCATGTCAAAGGCCAGCCGAACGATGAAGACTCTCAATCAACCTCTACGCACTCCCGAGCAGACGAAGGCGGAAGAGTTTGAACAAATGAAGCGTCGTATTCATACGAAGCTCGTTGATAAACTGGACCTCAGCCGCATCGGCGACATGAAAGGCGATGTCCTGCGTCGCGAGATCCGCATGGTGGTGGAACACCTGTGCGACGCTGAGAACACGCTCCTCAATCGCGCCGAACGCGACCGCTTGATCGATGAAGTGCTCGATGAGACCTTTGGTCTCGGCCCGTTGGAACTGTTGCTGAAAGATTCTTCGATCAG
>JADLDX010000775.1 GCA_020846515.1 Pirellulaceae bacterium | reverse complement strand
GGAGCCAATACTCAGCAATGCGATCTGCCCAATGTTCCGCAAACGTGGCGGTACGCACCAATTTCTCGGCTACTGCGGCCGTTGGATCGTTGGTCTCACTGGAAGGTTGATCGACCAAAACGGCCGACATTCGCACCAACACCTCTTCCCGAGCTACCGCGGGTTTGACATCCAGTTGCTGACTCTGCCAGAGTTTCTCAAACTGCGCATCGACCGCTGCCGCCACTGCGGAATCGCTCAGCCGCACGGCCACTCGCGTCGGCTTGGGCACGTCCTGCGTGACTTCGAGTTGTTTCGGCTGAGCATTAAAGGGCAGATTCTCTAGGGACAGCTCTTCGCCCTTTTTCGTTTGAGCCAACGACGGAGCATCGGGAACCCTTGAACTGCCTTCACCAGTGCCGGTCGCTAATTGGTCTCGCTCTAATTTGTTAGTCGAGCCATTGGTCGGGCTGCCGTTACCGGTGTTTGGGCTATCAGCCAATGTTGGCTCGACCGCGACGGATGGGACTGGGGCATTAGTGCCCTGAGCCACGGATGATTGAGCCGAATCTGACTCGGGCCATAGCGACCAGATCGACAATGCGATGAGTGTACCAGCCGCCAAGGTGGCCATGGCGACGCTCAGCACTCGCCCTCCTGTCGAACGCAAACGAGATGCATCAACCAGGCTTACCGAAGAATCGGCGGATGCACCCGGCCTGACCGCGGTGGCGATAACGGGCGACGCTGACACAGAAGGCACAGGCGGCGCAACGATGGGAGTCGCTGAAACCGGCGTGGCTTTGGGCGGTGTGAACTGGCCAGGTGTGGACTGGCTCGATATAGACTGGCCCAGGACTGGAGTGACCGGGCTGGCGTTAGTGGCATCATGAGGCGGGCCGAGGTAGCGCATGCGACCGTTGCGTAGTTGCTGCCACAGTTCTGGGCCGAGTTCCTCGCGCAGACGTTGCTGGATCACATCGGTCAGATCCGGCGGATGCTGATTGGTCAGCATCTCCTCCATAAGAGAATCAAAGACTCTATCGTCTAGACCGTCTTTCATTTCAGTTTACTTTCTACGCATTCCCGCAATTGTGTCTTGGCGCGCTGCATCAAGTTCTTAGCGCCATGTTCGCTGATGTTCAATTCATCGGCGATCGTCTGGCGATTTGCCTCATCCGCGAATCGCATTCGTAAGGCTTGTTGGGCCCGCCCGGTCAACCGCGAGAAGCAATCTTCCAGGGCTTCCAAGGCTCGATTCCCACCGTCGAAGCCAGCCCAACGCATCCAGGAGGTTTCGAAGTCGTCGGCACTTTCGCTGTAAATCACCTTACCCGAGCGGCGTTTGAGCGTGATAAATAGATTGTGAGCCACGCGTCGCAGGTAGGCAGATGTCGCCTGTTCGTTGTACTGCACAAACGGTCGCTTCATCACTTCGAGAAAGGTCTCTTGAGTCAGGTCATCGGCCGAACATGCGTCGCAACCCAAGGCGCGCAGATACCTCCAGACGCCTGCCTGATGGCACGCGATCAACTGCACCAGATCGATTTCTTGGCCGCCGCCGCTATAGACGGCGACCGTACTCTCAGGATTGGACACGCTGACCGGTTGGTCCTCGCTTCAGGGTTAAGCGAATAGTTCCTTGATCACTTTGCCGCCGTTGGCAATTTTCATCGGTCGACCATTCTTACTGGTATAAGTTGTTTCTAGCGAAATGCCCAACGTTTGGCAAATGGAGGCCATGACATCTTCCGACGAATAGGGCTCGGACTCGACTTCCGTTCCATCGGCCGAGGTAGCTCCGACGGCGATACCACCCTTCATGCCACCGCCACCTACGACCACGCTCCAGGAACGTGCCCAGTGGTCGCGACCAGCATCCCCGTTGATTCGCGGTGTGCGCCCGAACTCACCCATCCACACGATGGCCGTGTCTTGCAATAGTCCGCGTTGCTCCAAATCTTCCACCAAAGCGCTCATCGCTTTGTCTAGTGTCGGCAAGCGTTGAGTTTCCAGAATGTTGTGGATGCCAGCGTGATTATCCCAACCGCCCAAATCGACTTCGATAAACGGAACGCCGACTTCGACCAAGCGGCGGGCCATCAAGCAACCGCGTCCGAAACCATTGTCTCCATATCGATCGCGTACGTTCTGCGCTTCTTTCTCGACCTTGAACGCTTCCATCTGCTGGCTGGTCATGAGGTTGAGCGTCTTGGCCAAGATCTTCTGATGATCTTCAGCGGCCGGTCCACGCGACTGCGCTATGAAACCTTTTTCGATCGTTTCGAGAACTTTCATGCGTTGAACCAGGCGTCGATCATCCAGACCCATATCCAAGTCGTTGACTTGTCCATTGCTGCCGACGGTAAAAGGCGACCAGGCCATTCCCAGAAAACCAGGGCCTTCGCTCGCACCACCGACGGATATAAAGGGCGGAATCTCTAGCTCCGGTCGCTGCGCCATCAACTCATGCGCCAGCACCGCGCCATAGCTGGGATGCTCGACGTTAGGATTGGGCACAAAGCCCGTGTGCATGTAGTATCGACCGCGATCGTGATCGGCCTCACGAGTGCTCATCGAACGAATGATGGCCATGTTGTGCATCTGCTGGGCCATCAACGGCAAGTGCTCACAAATCTGCACATCGCCTGAGGTACTGATTTGCTTGAAGGGCCCGCCGGTCGGCGCACCAGGTTTGAGGTCCCACAAGTCAATCGTGGCCGGTCCACCACCCATCCACAATAAAATGGCCGACTTGCGTTTCTTCTGTAGCTCTTGCGCGTGCACTCGCAAACTATGCCCCATGGCCAACGATGTACCAACCATGGCACTGGCGCCTGCGGCGTGCTGCATAAAGTGTCGACGGGACATGCCCAGCGGTGTTCTTGATTGTTGCCACAACATAATGCCCACTCTCCCCAGACAAGATCGATTTTTTGAAAAGCTCGACACACCAACAACCAACAAACCAACCAGAACCACAACCAACAGACCAACCCAGTGACTTCAATGCACGATGATGAACTCGTTGCTGTTGAGCAAGGCCCACCACATATCCTGTAGCATCTCACCCATATTGTTATTGCGAGCCTTCAGCAACGCGGCTGCCAGACTGATCTCTTCTGGCTTGGCCTTGCGCGACAAGCCGGCGGCAAACAACATTTGAATTTTATCAGCTGGCTTGGAGGGCGAATCGGCCAGCGTCTTCAGGAAACTACCCGCATCTAGCTGAGTCGTACGTTTGACCAGATCCCCATTGAACATCATCAACGCTTGTGGAATCGTGCCATTAAACGTGGTCGCTTCGTCACCTTCATCGGTACCAAAGGCCACGACGAACTGACGCAACCATCGATCGCGTTCGACTTGCTGCTGCTCCAAAGAACCGCGAGCCTGACCACCAATCGTTACCAGCGACTGATACAACTGTTCGGCTGTCATCTGGCGCGTATAAAAGTGCGAGAAGCGCGGTGTCTCACCCACAGTCGGATCATCGGCCTGATTGGCTTCGGTGATACGACTGGACAATTGATAGGGCTGCGACAGCACGATCCAGCGCATCAACTGCTTCAAATCGTAACTGGTCCGACGAAACTCTTGACCTAACTGCTCCAGTAGCTCTGCATTGGACGGCGCATTGTGGGGACCCAGGTCATCGATCGGACGAGTGAAACCGTATCCCAAAAACTGAGCCCACATACGATTGACAATCATCTTGTCCATATACTCGCTGGACATCAACAACTTGCCCATCTCCTGCCGACGATT
>JADLDX010000774.1 GCA_020846515.1 Pirellulaceae bacterium | reverse complement strand
GTTGAAGTCACCTTCCAGAAACCCCTGAACAATCATGTATCGTAACCAACGTATCGCAGTGGTCATGCCTGCCTACAATGCTGAACTCACGCTACGAGCTACGTACGAGGAAGTGCAGGATCAAGGAATCGTCGATGATATCATCCTGGTCGACGACGGCAGTAAAGATGGCACCGTGGCACTTGCCCGGAGCCTTCCCGGCGTCACGGTTCATGTCCATGACCACAATCTTGGCTATGGAGGCAATCAGAAGACCTGCTACCGCCTCGCCCTCGAACGCGGAGCAGACATCGTGATCATGGTTCATCCCGACTACCAGTACACGCCCAAACTGATTCCCGCTTTGGCCAGCATGATCGCCAATGATCTCCACGACTTTGTCATCGGTTCCCGGATTCTCGGCGGGTTCGCGTTAAAAGGAGGCATGCCTTGGTGGAAGTACCTGGCCAATCGCTTTCTGACCGTCGCTCAGAACATGCTGATGGGCGCGAAGCTCTCGGAGTACCATACCGGCTATCGTGCCTACTCGAGGCGGTTGCTCGAACGGATGCAGCTCGACGGACTCTCGAACGACTTCATCTTTGACAACCAGTTCATTGCGCAAGCGATCTGGCGCGGTTGCATGATTGGCGAGGTGAGCTGCCCGACCAAGTACTTTGCCGAAGCTTCATCGATCAACTTCAAACGCAGTGTCGTTTACGGGTTCGGCTGTCTCCGGGTCGCGGCACGATTTTTCCTGAGCGCGCGATTGGGTCTGCCTGCGCCCCGCTATCTCGTGGCGGACTGAATCCCTGGATTGGCGGTGGCGGCTTCGATCATCGTCGCCGGTTTCAGGGCGGATATGGGTATTTCTCGAAGCAATACACTTCGGATCATCCTGTAGCTGGATCGCCAGTCCGTCTCCGAAGGCAACAAACGCAATGCCTGGTTCAATACCGCCTCGGCCTCGTTGTTTTGATTTTTGTGCAAAAGAACCAAGGCCAGCATGTAATAGTGCTGCACGTTGTCCGGTTCGAACTCAATTGCACGACGATACCCGGCTTCAGCCTGGTCGAATTTGCCAAGCAGTGCCTGCAGGCTTGCGAGATTGCCCAGCACCATGGGGCGATCAGACCAAAGTTGTGCAGCGATCTCAGAGTACATTTCCGCGGACTTAAAATAGTTCAGATTGGTCAGGGTGGCGGCCAGATTGACCATCATGGTATACGACACGCCCCCGACCTCCAGCGACCGGCGATAAGCAGTCTCAGGATTGCGCCACAACATGGTGTAGGCATAGGCATGTCCGCCCATTCCCACCGCGAAAACAAACACGGCCGTGGTAAACGCGGTGCGGGATGCGCGGCACGACTCGATGCGGGCCACGTCAAAATAAGCGCCCAGCATGAGGAGCAGTCCGATCATGGGAACGTACATGTAGCGGTCGGCATGACTTTGGCTGCCGACCTGCACCAGTCCGATGACGGGAAGCAATGAAATCACAAACCAAGCCCAACCAAACATGACCATCGGCGCACGTCGTGCCTGAAGCATCGCCCACAGCGTACCGAGCGCACCCAGGAGGATGCCGACGCATGCAGCCGGCCAGTTCGCCGCCTGCTGCATGGGGTAAAAAAGGCAAAGGTCGGCCGGCCAGAAGAAGGTTCGACGGTAGGTCGCAAATGCTCCGAGAGCATTCGCCCCACGCTGAAAAATGGGAATGCTCTCAAGTGAGGCGACCGCCCCCAAGCGGTTTTGAGCCAGAAACGTAGCCACGGCCACCGCCACCGCGGCACCCACCAGGGGCAGGATGCGTCGCAACACCGCCAATAATGACGAACGAAGGGCATGCCAGTCCCTGTTTTGCCAGAAATCCGGCCTCTCACGCCAAAAAACCACCGCCTCATACAGGGCCAACGTAAGGGGCAAGGTTACCCCCATGGCCTTCGCCATCAGGCTGACGGCGTAAGCCACGGTCAAAAGCACAAGCGTCGACCGCCGGCCGGTCAGCCTCCATTGGAGATAGAGCAGCACCGTTCCCAGCAACATGAAGGTGCTGATCTGGTTCTTCCTTTGCGACAACCAGGCAACTGATTCGACATTCAACGGATGACACGCAAACACGAGCGCGAGGCCCAGCGACAGAACCCGTGTCACACCCAGCGCGAGCAGCAACCGGTAGACGAAGTAGCTGTTTCCTATGTGCCAAAACAAGTTTTCGACCATATGGCCGCCCGTTGTTGAGCCAAAAACCTGCTGATCCACCATATGGCTGATCCAGGTAATCGGATGCCAGTTGGCCGCATCCACATTCGTAAACGCCCAGACCACTCCTTCCCACGTCAATCCACGAAGTACCCAGGCGTTTCCGGTAAGGTAAAGCGAATCATCAAAAGGAATGGGCCGGTGACTTGCCACCTGCAGGTAAATGACAAGGATGGCGAACCCGAGGAGGCTCACCGCGAGCACCTCCTGCATAGCGGGTCCGATGGGTTTTTTGACAGCGGAGTTGGGCCGTCGGCTCATGGGTGTGCAGGACGTAAGGATTCGAAAGAGAAGCGGGTGCGAGTGTGGATGTGCCACGTCCGCCGCCATAGACAAGCGGAAGTCTCGTGATCGTCCCAAGTTCGGAATTCTAGAGCGCGTTTCCCCGCGAAACCGGCACAAGCACAACACAAAAAAGGCCGCACCCTGAGGTGCGGCCGGAAAAGCGATCAGCAACGGTGCCGGCTTACTGTTTCTTACCTTCCGAGTTGAACGTGACCGTCAGCGCGGTGCCCGTACCGCCCTTAAACTGCGGATTGGTCATCGTGAAGTTGGTGTCGATCGAAAGATTCGAGGCCGAACCCGTACCCTTCGAGATGTTCTTCACGTACGTGCTGAGCGGACCGGTCACCGCACCCGTCGTCGAATCGATCGAGAAGGTGATGCTGGTGACCGCAGAATTTTCCAGGAAGTACTGTTGAGCCGCGGACGCCACTTGACGCGCGTCGTTCTCCATCGCCTTGCCGATGGAATTGTCACGGACCTTTTGGAACGCGGGAATCGCCATCGCGGCCAGCAGGCCGATGATGACGACGACGATCATGATTTCAACAAGAGTGAAGCCCTTGGACGAACGATGGGTGGTTTTCATATGACGAACAATACAACGATGATGATGATGATGGCTCGAATTCGAGCGTTGTCCAATGAGCGCAGGCACCATGCGATGTCGCAAGATTGAACTCCGTCAACGAATTGTAAACTCTTGGTTGTGATAAAACCCCTACACGCAACCGGGAAATCCCCCAAAATTCGCGAAACATCAGCGAGCCGATCGCGTCTCAATGGATCCCGGATTTCATGCTCGCCACCACCCATTCCTCTCCTGTCTCTATCGTTGTGTTGCGGAAACTGGCACCTTTCCATTCCAGTCGGAATACATCAAATCATGGGCTCCCGCTCCCTGCCCTCCTTTCGTCGTTGTTGATGGTGGCAATGATGGTGCTCGGGGCGCCCGCGTTCGCGGCGGAATTGCACCTGCGAAATGGCGATCGGGTGACAGGCGAATTGGTCACACGCACGGACGGAAAGATTCACTTCCGGTCTGCGTTGCTCGGCGACCTCGTGATTTCGGAACTCGATGCGACCGTGATCGAATCAGTCGAAGTACCCGTGGAATCGCTCTCTGGACTGCCACCATCCAGCCCAAAGTCAGTCGCCAAACCGGCCCAGACACCCGCACGAACAAAAGCACCGAACGCAATAGACTCTTCCTCTTCCGCACCCCAAATCGGGGCAAGTCCGACGACTTCCGGAGGCGAAAAGACACCGCCCGCGATCGCAGCCAAGACCCCAGCTTCCGGAGGGTCGGCCAAGGGCAAACCCGAACCGGCTGCAAAACTCGGCCGTTGGCGGGGTAAGG
>JADLDX010000773.1 GCA_020846515.1 Pirellulaceae bacterium | reverse complement strand
CTAGAGGCTCAGTGCCGAGATACCGAAGGGCCGTCAGCCGCTTTGGTGATGGATCTGAAGGAACGCGGCCTGCTGGATGATACGCTGGTGGTCTGGGGTGGTGAATTTGGTCGAACGCCGTTTGGCCAAGGCAATCCCGCCTCGCCCAATGGGCGCGATCATTTTGGCCGCGCCTTCAGTTGGTGGTTGGCCGGTGGTGGAGTAAAACCTGGTACGGTTTACGGCGCGACCGACGACTTTGCTTGGAACATTACCCGTGATCCAGTGCACGTGCACGATATGCAAGCCACCCTTATGCATCTGTGTGGCATCGACCACACTCGCTTGACATTCCGCTATCAAGGGCGGCAATATCGACTGACCGATATCCATGGCCAGGTCGTCCAAGGCATTTGCGCCTAAAAAAGGGGTCAGGTCTATTTTTCCCTCTTCGTAGCCACCCGTCGCCAGACGGTGGACTGGGCTGGAGGCGCAATCCACCGCTTGGCAGCGGTGGCTACCTGGGCAGCTCGCGGAAAATAGACCTGACCCCTTTTTCCGCGGCAATATGTTAAGATGCGACGGGAGAAAACTGTTGTACCCGTGGCTTTGGAAGGACGATGCATGATTAGTACGCCAGATCAACCGCTGCCAAGCGATGCGATCGATCGCTTGCAGAAGGCTCGCCAGGAGATTCTGGACCAGTTGGGCAAAGCCATCGTAGGGCAGCAGGCGGTAATTGATGAGCTTTTGATCTGCCTGTTCAGCCGCGGCCATTGCTTGCTGGAAGGCGTGCCCGGTCTGGCCAAAACGCTGATGATCAGTTCGCTGGCACGCACGCTCAGTCTGTCGTTCAGTCGTATTCAGTTTACGCCCGACCTGATGCCGGCCGACATTACCGGTACCGAAGTGTTGGAGGAGCAGCCCGGCAGTGGTGCCTTGCAACGCCGGTTCATGGAAGGCCCGCTGTTCGCCAACGTAATTCTGGCTGACGAAATCAACCGAACTCCGCCCAAGACGCAGGCTGCACTTTTGGAAGCCATGCAGGAGAGGCAGGTTACGGTCGGTCGAACCCGTCATCCGCTGAGCGATCCGTTTTTTGTGCTAGCCACACAGAACCCGATCGAGCAAGAAGGCACGTATCCGTTGCCGGAAGCTCAGCAAGACCGCTTCATGTTCAAGGTACTGGTGGACTACCCAACCTTTACCGAAGAGTTAGAAGTGGCGCGACGCACGACCTCGCGTTCCAAATTCGAAGTCACTCCGGTGCTGGGTGGACAGGAGATTCTCGAATTGCAGGACTTAGTCCGCAGCGTACCGGTCAGCGATCACGTGATTCGTTATGCTCTGGCTATCGTACGGCAGACGCGCGTTGGCACCGATGGGGTCCCTGATTTCGTCAATGAACAAATCGGTTGGGGGGCTGGGCCGCGAGCGGTACAGTTCTTGATCCTGGGCGGTAAGGCGCGGGCCTTGCTGCGAGGTCGGACTCATGTCAGTGTCGAAGACATTCAAGCCTTGGCCAAGTCGGTGCTGCGCCATCGCATGGTGGTCACCTTTGCTGCTGAAAGCGATGGCATTACCACCGATGATGTTGTCCGCAAGTTGATCGAGAACACGCCTACTGCAGAAGACGAGCTGACGCGCGATGCCCGATTCAAGAAAATATTTGCCTCCTGAGGCAGTCAAACGCGTGGCGCGTTTGGAGTTACGAGCGCGCCAGATCGTGGAAGGCTTTTTGTCCGGCTCGCACCGCAGTCCCTACTTCGGTCAATCGATCGAGTTCGTGCAGCATCGTCAGTATGTTGCCGGTGACGATGTGCGGCACGTCGATTGGAAAGTCTGGGCCCGTCAGGACAAATTGGTGATCAAACAGTATGAGGAAGATACCAATCTGCGCTGCGCGCTGTTGGTCGATTCCTCAGCCAGCATGCGCTATGGACGCGGAGCGCTGAACAAGTTTGACTACGCCTGCACACTAGCGGCTTGTATCGCCTATCTGGTGCTGCGCCAACAGGATGCCGTGGGCAGCGTCATGTTCGACAATCGCATTCGGTCGCGCTTGCCCTACCGCACTGCGCGCAATCACCTCAATGCCATTCTGGCTTCGCTCGAAGATACCAAGCCCGCTGAAAAGACAGACCTGGATTCCATCTTCAAAGGTATCGTCGAGATTTTTCCCAAACGCGGCCTGATGGTCCTGATCAGCGATTTGTTGGGTGCCGAAGAAAGTACGCTCCGCGGGATCGATTCCCTGCGAAGAGCCGGACATGACGTAATGGTCTTGCACGTTTTGGATGACGACGAACTCGATTTTCCGTTCGCTGATCCAACGCGCTTTGAAGGCTTGGAAACATCGGATACCTTGACATGTAATCCACGTGCCCTGCGCGAGGGGTACTTGGAAGCACTTGAGCGATTCTTGGACCGGGTGCGGCGCGCCTGCGCTGCCTCCAAGAGCGATTATCTGCTGATTCGGCCGAGTCAGTCTCCGGATGCCGTGCTAGCGAAAATTCTCAATCAACGCATGCAGTCGATGCGCCAGCATTAGTGCCCCATTCGTATAGAGACAATACCGTTCAATTTTCCATCTACTTGAAGCGGAATCGGCGCGAGCCGTCCGGTTCCGCCTGGCTTTTCTCGCAGAAACACCGGGCAGCTTGCGCTGCTCCGCTTAAATGTGAACGGTATT
>JADLDX010000772.1 GCA_020846515.1 Pirellulaceae bacterium | reverse complement strand
TAGACGAATCGCTCCGCGACTCGTCAGGATTCGACCAGTCGCTCCGCGATTCGTCTTCAGCGAATGCCAATTGTGAAGACCGGCAAAAGTGCCCAACTGACGAAGTTTTTGTATCGGACGAGTCGCGGAGCGATTCGTCTACATCGAATGGCGGAGCAATTTGTTTACGGATGCTTAGTTGGGATTCGACGAGTCGCGGAGCGATTCGTCCACAGCGGAGCGATTCGTTTACATCCGGACAATTCGCTACAGGCTGAATTCAATCGAATTCACTCACTGGGCTATGACGATCCCATCGATATAGGAATCGTTTAAGCGTAGTTCGTTTACTTGCTGGCAGCCCGCAACTATAGTGGCGTTCCAGTCGAAGCTCTGGTTTTCACAGCCAATACTCCAGTAAACTTCAAGTTAACTTCAGGTAAATTCCAGGTAAGTGAGAAGGCCCATTATGCAATTCAATTACTCAACACTCTGGGCAGCCAAGTTGCTTTTACTGGCTGGAGTGGCGACGGTAAGCATGACGACCAGCAGCTTGGCTCAGAGCTGTTGCAATGGCGGTACGATGGGGATGCAATGGGGTGAGCAAGCTATGCTCTCCGAAGGCGTTGATCCTGCCTCTGAATTGATCGAATCCTTTGACCCAACCAAGGTCATTAACCTGACCGTGGTCGTGCCGGAGAAAGCCTTGGTCAAGGTCAATGGAGAACCGACCTTCACCAAGGGTACTGTGCGCCAATATGTGGTCCGGGGAGTTGAACCGGGCAAGAAGTACAAGTTTGTTGTCGAAGCCGAATATGTCAACGAATTTCAGGCTGTCTATAAAGCCACTAAGACGCTGACGCTGGATGCCGGAGCTTCGGATCGTGTGGCCTTGCCACTGCGTCGCGTCAAGCGACCAGAACCGCCTAAAGATGCAGCACCCAAACCTGCACCTCCCTTGGTGACCGGCCCCTCTGTCTAGATCCGAAAAGGGGTCAGGCCCGGGTCAGCCCCCTCTTCGTCCGCGGGAGTCGAGCGAAATGTCAAAAACGGCGATATTACGACTGTTGGTCCTGTCGAGCGTGTGGGTTGGCTGCTGGCTGGATGCGTCACAGGCAATAGCCGTCGAAGGGGCGAAGGTTGTTCGGTTCTATGGCTATGATGATTGCATCGAACTGACCAACGCGACCACGCGCGTCGTACTTTGTCCGGCTGCTGGCGGTCGCATTTTGTACTTCGGTATCGGCGGCAAAAACATACTGTATCTACCCGAGGGCAATGAAGGTTGGGTATGGGACGGCAAGTCGTCCGGTGCGCCGATGAATGCCGGCCGCTGTGATATCGGGCCTGAACAAGTTGTTCCCCCTAGGCCCATGTTATGGCAAGGCCGCTGGCAGGGCGAAATACTGAGCGATCGACAAGCCGTTCTACGGAGCCAAGACGATGCCTCGACCGGCGTGCGACTGGAACGCACCTTTGCCTTGGCCGCTGATTCGAGCAAACTTTCGTTTACTCAGACTATAGTCAATATCAGTCAGGCAGCCGTAGAGTATTGCCACTGGAGCCGCACGTTCGTCCAAGGCCACGGTACGTGCGTGGTGCCAGTATCCAACCCCAAACGCTTTCCGCAACATTACGTGCGTTACGATCCACCGGGCAAGTTAATCAATTTCGCACCCAGTGATCCGCAGATTCAGTTGGTGGACGATTGCTTGCTGATCAAAGATCATCCTCTGCACCCCAAACTGGGCTTCGACTCACACCGCGGCTGGCTGGCCTATTGTTCACCTCAGAATCTGCTGTTCGTGAAAAAATTTCCCACCTACCCTGATCGTGCCTACAACGAAGTGGCCGGGCTAACCATCTCGGTCTGGTATCCCGCAGACAACATGGTTGAACTGGAGCCGATCGGTCCTCGTGAGAAGATCGAGCCGGGCAAGACAAGTTCTTTTACTGAAACTTGGTTCTTGCTGGACTATGCGTTACCTTCTGCCGGCCCAATCGATCTGACGCAAATCAAGGCTCGAGTCGACGCCCTGTAAACGCGTCGCTCCGCGACTCGTTAAATGTAGACGAATCGCTCCGCGACTCGTCAATGTCTTTTGTGGACGAGTCGCTCCGCGACTCGTTAATCCCCTAATAGTACGCGGCTAATACGCTCGAGGGATCTTTTATAGCGAGTCGCGGAGCGATTCGCTTACTAACCAGCATTTTTTGGTGTCTGGTTGAATAGCCCGTCGCGATGGAGCAAGATAGACCTCTCCGCTAGCCAGGCTGAACTCAACGCATTTGAGTTGGTTTGAAAAGCAATTCTACGCAGGTCGTCACGTCCGCTTGGGGATGAGGAAGAAGCTGAGGAATTCGGTATGCATTTGCTCTTGGGCCGCATTGTCTTTGGTTGGGTTCTGTTAGCGAATTGGTGTTGCTGGTCGATGCCTGGTCAAGCGGCCGAACCGATCGTGGTGCAGATGGCCAACGATCCTACGCTCTCGCCCGATGGCAAGACTCTGGTTTTTGTTTGGGGAAATGATTTGTGGTCGGTGCCAATCGCAGGTGGTCAGGCAACGCGACTGACCACTGACCCGGCTAGAGATGCGCAGCCGCGTTTCTCTCCGGACGGTCAGCAACTTGCCTTCGTCAGTGACCGCACGGGGGCTGAGCAAATCTATGTCATGCCAGCTCAGGGCGGTCTGCCCATCCAGAAGACGTTTCACTCTGAAGGCTATACGTTAGTCGGCTGGTTTCCCGATGGCGAAAGTCTATTGGCCCTTGGTCAACGCGATCATTTTTGGCGCGCCGCTCAGCGCATGCTGCGCATCAATCTTAAGCAGCCAACGGTAGAGAAAGTTCTCCTGGATGATACGGCTACCCACGCAGCGATCTCGCCCGATGGTAAGAAAGTACTGTTCGTACGCGAAGGCGAACGCTGGTGGCGAAAGGGCTATCGCGGTCAGCGAGCCGGGCAGATTTGGCTGCTCGATCTCACCGATGGCTCGACGACGGAACTACTGCATGAAGGTTACGAATGCCTGTGGCCTTTATGGATGCCCGACGGTAGCGGGTTCTATTTCACCAAAGGTGATCCTCAGGGCTTTGACCTATGGCGATATCGTTTTGCCAAAAAAGCTGACAAACCAGGCAAGCAAAAAAAGCTCTCTGGTTTCGATGAGGACTCGATCGTCCAACCGACACTATCAAAAGACGGGTCAACGCTGGTCTTTCGACATCTGTTCGATCTCTACGCCTATGCACCCGACGATGGCCAAGCAGCGCCTCGCAAAATTGCCATCACGGTCGCAGCTGATGTGGGTGCACGCGACGATCGTTTGCCCGCCACGCATACTCGCGCTGATAATGTTGCATTCACCGATGATGGTCTGGAAATAGCCTTCACTGCCGGTGGCGATCTGTGGGTGATGGACTCTGAACTGCGCGAACCGATTCAAGTTACCAAAACCGATGGCCAGGAAAGTGATCCCCTGTTCGCTACCGACGGCCGGTCGCTGTTCTTCACCCGCGCTACCGACGGACAAGTTGATCTCTGGATGGCAACTCCCAAGTCTACCGAGTTGTTCTGGTGGCAGCAGCAGAAGTTCGTTGAAACGCAACTGACCCAATCGGCTGATTCCGAGAGCAATCTGCAATTAAGCCCCGATGGTAAACAGTTGTTCTATCAGAAAGGTCGTTGTGACTTAGCCGTACTCGATTTGGCTACTAAGGAATCCAAGCTGCTAGTCGACGGCTTCAGCTCCGTCGGCTACTC
>JADLDX010000771.1 GCA_020846515.1 Pirellulaceae bacterium | reverse complement strand
TGATGGCTGGAGCCGTTCCTTCTGAGTTAGTTCGGCCATCGAGTCACATTGCTTCCGAATCGGAGGAAGTTGACTCGGACGCGGCATTCTCGATGAAGTCGATCTTGGCGATCTGCGTTAAACCGAACTCATCGGCATCCGTCGTCAGCATGCGTAACCCCAAACCGGCGTAAACGCCGGGGCTGGTCTCTTGCCACTGCGTCTTGCGCGCCAGACGAATCTCATCGTCTTCGACGGATTCACTACCGGCATATCGTGTCGGCACGAAACCGACGGCTTCGCCTCCGTTTGACCATTGAAAGCGGCACGGCAACCACACCAGGTCGCGCAGATCGGCCACCTTCTCAAAGGCGACCGACTGCAAACGGGTCGCCGGTATCCAGAAGTACTTGCCATTAACGATGGCTTCCAAAAATGGGCCGATGCGCGAATCAGCATCGGCCACCCACTGGAAGTCGAATTTTTCCTCGTACCTGGTTTCCTGCGATGACGTGGGAAACAGGGTAATGACACCCGATGCCACGGTGGCCTGCTCGAGTGCCTGGCTGCGCAACAAATCGGCCTCTTCGGGCGCGGACACGGATAGTTTCAGTGCTTCTACCATCATCGCCATCCACGGTTCCGGCTCCCCCAATATCAGCGGCGAGCGTTCTCCGGCAAAGACACTTTTGCGCAAGGCCTCACAGTTCAAGGCTTCCTGGTAGGCCTGCACCATGGATAACGCACTGGGATCGATATCGCGCAGGACGTTTAATTGGGTAAGCGCCCGGTCCCATTGGCCTAAAGCGCACAAGAGTTGAAACAAAAAGATGCGATGTTTAGCCACTTGGGGCGCGTCGCGAATCTCGGCTTGAAGACCTTTGAGCGCGCCAACCAAATCACCGCTTTTTAGCAACTGCACAGATTTCATATGCTCCCTCCCTAGCGCAAGCTGAAACGGTGCTTGCTTAATCTTCGTTTTTCAGCAATTCGTCAGACTTCCAGTCCTTGTTCTCATACTGATCCCAACCCAACGGTCCGTAAGTCTGAAATACTTTACCGTCAGTGGTCGCGCGAAATTTCATCGCAGCTCGATTGAACCATACCGAGAGTGATTCGCGCGGTCGTTCATCGCCCGATGCATCAATACTCCACTCTTTGATGATGGCGTTCTCAATCCGCACTTTTAAGAACGGCTTGACCGCTTTGCTCTTCTGGTCAGCATCATCGTATTGGCGAGTGTGTACTAGATGGATATCGATCGACACCGCCTGTCCACCGCTTTTGGACCGGGCTTGCATGGAGGCATGCATCAGGTAGACCGTAGCTGAATCGACCCACTTTTCAATTTCCAGCGCCTGGATCTCAGCTTTGCCAATCTCCACATCCTGACTTTTGCGGCCCTTGGCCCCTACGTCTCGGCCAACACCAAAGCTCATGCTGTCAGCAATGAACCACTGATTCTCGTAGCCGGGTATTTTCACATCGCCTTTGATGCGATCGATCCGAACCAGAATCATTCCGCGGCACTTTCAGAAGAGGATTGATCACGATTGCCGATGTGCCATTGGCGCGAATGACACTAGCCAGCAGACACGTCAGCCGGCAACCAATAGGCTCACCGGCTTGGGAGTCTGCATAAACGGGATGCGTGCCAAGGCAACTATGCCTTTAACTTCTCAATGGTGCCAGGCAACTTGGCTTCGGACCAAGGCTTGGACTTGGTTTGATCCCAGCGGCAATCGCGACCTTGCGAAAACTCTTTACCATCGGTGGTTGGATAATACACAAAAGCGAGTTTGTTGTACCACAAAGCCACGTCTTCCGATGGACGATCATCGCCGTCGCCGCTCATGCTCCAACTCTTGACGAAGACGTTATCCAACTTGAACGCCAGGTAAACGACGTTAAATCGTTCGCCACCGTCCGTCGTAATCGCTTCCACGAACTTGACATCGGCGTCTTTACAAGACGATCCACTAATCGCCTTGCGCGCCAAATACGCCGAAGCGGTGTCCATGCTCTTGGAGATCGTACATTCTTGCAGTTCACCGATGCCTATGTTCACGTCGGCCGTACCACCCTTGGCACTGTCGGCCAATTCTCGCTCAACTCCAAAGCCAAAGCTCTCGGCGGTGAAATAACCTTCAAAGCCGGCAATCAAACAATCGCCTTCTACACCCTCGATGCGGACTAGAATCATGAAAAGGTTCCTTGAGGAAAATGCTAACTTTTACGAGTTCTGAAACAGGGATGGTCGTGAGTTAAAACCTCAGTGGACGGGCGATTCCACCAACAAATGCGCGGCTATTCACCAATAACTTAAGCCGTTGGTAGTCTGGAAGTCAATCGTAGCGACACGGTCAAACCTTCCAGTTGATAGTGTGGTCGCAAGAAAAACTTCGACTTGTAGTAGCCTGGATTGGATGGATCCTCTTCTACGACAACCTTGGCTTCGGCCAGCGGACGCCGAGCTTTATCCTCTTGCGACGCAGCAGCTGGATTGGGTTCGACGTAACGTATGATCCAGTTCTGCAACCAGTTTTCCAAACTGGCCTTGTCCTGATAGCTGCCAATCTTGTCGCGGACCATGCACTTTAGGTAATGCGCGAACCGGCAGGTTGCAAACAAGTAAGGCAAACGGGCCGACAACTGGGCGTTGGCCGTAGCATCGGGATCGTCGTATTCGACCGGCTTTTGCAACGATTGAGCGCCGATGAACGCCGCAAAGTCGCTATTCTTCTTGTGAATCAGCGGCATAAAACCGTTTTTGGCCAACTCCGCTTCACGACGATCGCCAATCGCGATCTCCGTGGGACATTTCATATCGACGCCACCATCTTCGGTGGGGAACGTATGGGTTGGCAATCCCTCGACCGCTCCACCTGATTCAATTCCACGAATCGAGGTGCACCAGCCGAACTGCTTGAAGGAGCGAGTGATATTCGTGGCCATCGCATACGCGGCGTTGGCCCAGCAGTATTTGTCATGAGCGCCATCTGCTACCGACTCTTCGAAATCAAACTCTTCCACCGGATCGGTCTTGGATCCGTAAGGCAGTCGGGCCAGGTAGCGGGGCATGCACAGCCCCAAGTAACGCGAATCTTCGGATTCTCGCAACGATCGCCAGGCCGCATACTCAGGCGTACCAAAGATCTTGGTCAAGTCGCGGCGATCGTTCAGCTCTTGCCAACTCTCCAGCTGTAGCAGACTGGGCGAGGCACCGGTAATCAACGGCGTGTGCGACGCCGAACAAATCTGGGCCATCTCCGTTAGCAGCGCCACATCCGGAGGGCTGTGATCGAAGTGGTAGTCGGCGACCAAGGAACCATATGGCTCGCCACCAAACTGACCATACTCTTCTTCGTAAATTTTCTTGAATACTGGGCTCTGATCCCAAGCCGTCCCTTTGAACTTCTTGAGCGTCTTGCCCAGTTCGTTCTTGGAAATATTGAACACACGAATCTTCAGTTGTTCATCTGTTTCGGTGTTGTTGACTAGATAGTGCAGGCCACGCCAGGCACCTTCCAACTGTTGATATTCGCTATGGTGCAGAATCTCATTGATCTGCGTGGTCAACTTCTTGTCGATGGACGCAATGATGGCCGTGATCGATGCAATCGCATCGCTACTGACAACGTCCGAATCTCGCAGAACCTGTTCAGCCAGCGTTTTCACAGCCGACTCAATGGCCAGTTTCGCATCGTCCGATTGAGGACGGAATTCCTTCTTGAGCAAGGCCGCGAAATCACCCTCGGCGTATTGCGTCGCGCCCGCCGACGATTGAAGTTGTTTTTCCATGAATTACCTACTTAATTGAAATTATATTTGTGATCGATTGAATCTGAGCTTGGAAAGCTGCAACTGGAACGCGAAAGGCCTTTGCCTTACAGGTCGTTCAGCAGCGCATCAAGATCGTCGTCGGTTGAATCAGCAGCCGGCGGCGTGGGTTCAACAGGTGCTACAGGCGCTGGTGCTGGTGCAGCAGCAGCCACTGGCGCTGGTGCTACAACTGGTGCTGGCGCTGGTGCGGGTGCTGGTGCTGCAGCGGCTGGCGCGGCGGCTTTGGGCGCGGCAGCGGGGTTGGGAGCAGCGCCAAGGGTGCGAAGCATGTTCGGATCTTTGAGGATGTTGCCGATCAGCTCTTCCGCCCCAGCTTTGCCATCCATATACGTTAAGAGGTTAGCCAGTTGCGTGCGTGTCTCGAGCAGCTTGCGCAGCGGTTCGACCTTGCGGGCAATGGCTGCCGGCGAAAAATCGTCCATGCTTTCAAAGGTAATGTCGCACATCAAATTGCCCTCGCCGGTCAGCGTGTTGGGCACAGCGAAGGCGACGCGCGGTTTCATCGACTTCAGTCGCTCGTCAAAGTTGTCGACGTCGATCTCCAAAAACTTTCGGTCGCCCACGGCCGGAAGCTTCTCGGCGGGATTGCCCGACAGGTCGCTCAGCACGCCCATAACGAAGGGCAATTGGATTGTTTTTTGAGCGCCGTACACTTCCACGTCGTACTCAATCTGCACGCGAGGAGATCTGTTTCGGGCAATAAACTTCTGTGCACTTTGTTTCGCCATCCAAGTTTCCTTTGATTGAAGCAGGCGCTGAAAATTTGCAAAATGGGGTCAGACCCCTTTTTCGGAATAGGCTTAGTAGTTTTCGTCGATGGGCTGGAAAGTTTCTTTGACAGCCGGAGGTGTGACCTTGGCCTTCGGCTGACTCAAACTCGGCGGCTCGTCTTCTACTTCTTCTTCCTCGGCAGCTTGGCCACCGAGCAACATGGCTTGCTCGATGCCACTGGGTGATATATCTCGCAAGATGTCCATAAAGCTCATGGTCGACAAACGTTTCGCACGCTTGAGCAACATCGGTAATGGACTAGATGGTTCATACTGTTCAAACCAACTTATGATCATGTCCAGTCCCTCGATCGCATCCTCACGTCGAGTAATGATGAACGACGCGGCACCGACAACTTGCGGATCAATAACCTGAGCTCTGGATCGCGAAGTGGTTTCCAGGGCTATCATGCCCTTGTTATCGTCACTATCCTCACGATCGAGCTTTTCAGGGGCGCCCGCCGGCAACCGTCGATCTAACCATAGCTTTTGAATTTTGCTGATGCCCCGCAACTCTTTGGAAAGTGCTTCCAAATTCGGGCCAGCCACCGAACCCACCCGATCGGAAAAGGCTTGTTCGATTCGCTCGATCGCTGCCAGGGACTGCACAACCGCCTGGTGATACGCTTGCAACTCTTGAACTTCGCAGGCAGATACCGCAGCCTCAACCTTTTTGAGCGTAGGTGGTTCCTCCATGCCATCAGGAATAGGCAACTCACCTCTGGCGATAGACACATCGGTCCAACTGAACGCGCCGACGCCTCGTGCCCTCAAAATTGTGGTCTGGCGGAGCTTGATCAGCATGTTTGAATTGCTCAGCCCCATCAACGCATTGACCCTAATGGTTGGGTCATTGTCGTCGTCAGGATCCAATTGTGGATAAACTGTATCCCAAAGATTCTCGACCCAATCGGCGATCAATTCCAGCGAGTCTCGCAAACCGGGCAACTTCGATTCGACCAGCTCAGCTTGAGCCAAATAAGTGGCCACTCTCAGATCGCGCGTGCGTTCTAATAACTCCAGCGCCAAGCGGCTGACCTCTGCCCAGTCTGGTGGCTGGGCTTCGATCTTTGTCGCCCCATACTCCTGATCGGGCGTGCCCTGCGAAGCCTTTTCCATACGGGCAAACAGCGGATCGTACTCCAGATCATTACCTGAAGGCGCGTCGTCATTGATCGCATTTCGAAGCGAATCGAATCTGCCATTCATCAACAATCGGTTCCTAACTTACGTTGACTGTGGAGTGCTTTCCGCAGGAAGCCACGCAGCCCAATTAGCATAACGATCTAGTCCGATATCGTGGCGTTTGGGCAAGTACAATAGGCATGGTAATTTATAACGTATCGGCAATTCAAGCGGCTTGACCACAACGAAACTCGCCTACGCCTCATAACTGTCCTATCCCGACTCAAGTTGCTCGATCGCCTACGACGATAAGCCCGTTGAAGTGTAACGATTAAGTGAACGTCTCTGCCTGGGCAAAGATTGCCAACGCGAGATCTGCATGGTGAAGACAGCGCTAAGGCGACAATCCCGAGACAACTTGACCGACGTGTGGGCTATAGCCCCATATCGAGTGCGGGTGGCAATCGCCACTGTCATGTGGGTTGCCGTCGCGGGCATGTGGGTTGCCCTCGCGGGTTGTGCATCGGTTCGCCCACCTGCTGCGCCCGCGGCCAATCCAACCAGCGCGACAGCAGGCACGACCACGATCGTTGCCATCGCGCCTCCAGCCAGCCCTGGCTGTGAGACCAGCCTGCCCAAACTACTTGGACTACCAGAGCTAGTTTCTGGAGTTGCTGGCATTGCTCAGCGACTAGGTAGTCGCTTACTGGGTGCCTTGGATTTGACAGGTCGCTTTCCTGATCTCCAACCCCAACCACCCGTGCTGGCGCTGACGGATCCAGCCAACATGGAACCGACCGCCCCGCCAGCGGTCCAAGCCGCAGCGGAAATCAAAGCGGAAGAAGATGCGGCCCCTCAAAAAATCATGGCCATACGCTACCTGGCTACTTTAGGCTGCGGCGGCTGCTATGAAAAAGTCGAAGAGGCACTGCTGCAAGCCATGAGTGATTGCACCGAAGAAGTTCGCTTTGAGGCAGTCAAAGCCCTCGAGTGCCGCCCAGACAGTTGCTGCAAGTTTTGTAGTTCTTCGTCCTGCTGCAGCTTGCCCGTGCGCAAACGATTAGAGGAACTTTCTAACTGCGATCATGAACAATCGGCCCGTGTGCGGAGATCCGCTCGTTTGGCCCTCATGTGTTGCGGCACAAAACCTCTCGCAGCCGATGAGGTCCCTCGCGAGGGACCGCCCGCTGCACCGCCGCTGGAAGAAACGGCCGAAGACAGTGCCGTTGCACCGGCTGTAGCTGCCAACACCACTGCACGCCGGTCCATAACAAATGCGCCAGGTGGAGATCCACTATTTGCCGATATGCATCTGCTGGTCGCCCCACCTGCGCCGTTTCCCGTGATTCAAGCAGCCCAACCTGTCGAACCGGCTTCGGCAGCTGGCCCTTCCGCTCTTCTGCCAGACGCTTCAGTGGCAAATGCTTCACTGGCCAACGCATTACAGCCCAACCCACTCTCAACCAACTCACCGCTCACCAATCGATCGACCGAGAGTCGGGTCGTGGTCGCCGGGGGGAATGGTTATATCCCTGAGAACACAACGGCAACTCGTATAGCTTCGAGCGATGTAGCACAGAGCGATGTAGCACTGGCTCGAGTCAACGGCGAAACGATTTTTGCATCCCATCTACAGCCATTGATTGACAACGATCTATCACGCCTCGGCCCAGCTCAGCGAACAGCGCAGGCCTACCGGGACAGCTTGCAACAGCAGTTGCTGCGTGCCAGCGACTGGATCATCTTAAGACAACTGGCTCAACAAGAGGGCGTCGCATCCGGGCAGCAGTCTGCATCGCTCACACCTGTCCAGGTACAGGCTTGGTTCGAACGCAAAACAGCCATCGATGAAACTGTGCCTTCGACGGAAATTGTGGCATATTATCAAGTTCATCGACAAAGGTTCCTTCTGCCAGCGCGCTTACGGTGGGAGTCCATTGTGGTTCTAGCTGATCAATGTGCCAATGCAGAACAAGCCATGATCATTGCAACCTATATCAAGCGGCGTGCACAGGGTGAAAACATCTCGGCTCCAGAGTTCTTTAACAGGAACATGGTTCAAGCCGTGACTCACCCATGGTGCGAACTGAACAGCATCCAACATCCGACTACGCGGGGAGCGCTGGAAACATTAGCCCCAGGCCAGATCAGTCAGGTGATGACGGTTGACAACGATCTGCAACTGGTCCGCGTACTCCAGCGCGAAGAGGAGCGCATCCAATCTCTGACCATCGTAGCGCCACAAATTGCCGATGAAATTTTGGCTCAACGCCGCAGTGCTGCTCGTCAACGCTTCCTATCGCAAGCGCGAGCTCAATCGCAAATATGGGTAGCCCCTGAAGTAGTATCGACCGATGCGTTAAGTGCCGATCCAGCCAAGCCACCAGTCGCACCTTCTGATGAACGCCTGAGCGATCAGCCCAGCATTAGTCTGTTACGATCCGTTAACACGTCAGTCAGTCCATGAACAGTCGTCCAGAACGTCCCAAGAATTGGCGCGGCGAAAGGGAGGTTGTCTTCGAACCTCCGCGTTACCGTTGGCAGACGGGGTTCAGTAAGCAGTCAGTTGATCTGTTGCAGACGAGCAATCGTTTCGCTGGATGGCGTCTGGCTAGTTTCCTAGTGGTTACCTGCGCCATGCTGACGGCGTGGGTGGTTGTACTCTTGCATGCTCCCGTGAAGACTCCGCTCATTGCTGTCGCGGCAACCGCATATAACTGGCCGCTACCGCCCAATGCATGGGCCAGCGAAGACATGCGTGGTCTGTCTACGCTCAATGGGCAAACGCTTCATTGGCATGATTCCAGCGCAGCTTGGCAATCAAAGTCGATGGCGTTAGAGGATCTTCAAGACCGTCTGCGAGAAATGTCTGGCCTTGCACGACGTTCCAGATCATTAATTCTGTATTTGAACATGGTGGGCATGGTCAATCAGGAAGGGCGACCTTGCTTGATTCCCCCCAATGCCAATGCGCTGGAGCCAGCCCAATGGCTCACGCTGGACGAGATCACCGCAGTATTGTCGAGTATCTTACCGGCCGACGTTCAGGTCCTGTTGGTATTGGACTGTGTGGACGAGCGGGTGAACTGGAGTGCAGCCATGCTGCACTCTACGTTTGCCGAAAGCTTGCAAGCCTGGATAACTGATCATCCAATGAAGAATTTGGCGATCATTGAATCCACCTCGCCGGAAGAACAAGCTTGGTCAGGCCCGGAATTGCAAGGGTCCATATTCGGGCGCGAGTTCCGCTTGGGCTTGGCTGGACTGGCCGATTTG
>JADLDX010000770.1 GCA_020846515.1 Pirellulaceae bacterium | reverse complement strand
GACCGCGCAGCTTGCGTCCGCCGTAAGGCGGTCCAGGTGAGCATCCAGTTCTTGATTCTCTACGTCCAATAAGTTCTCTATACGGATATGGGAACGGACAAAGTTGATGTTATTGAATCGCGTTATACCGTCCCTGCCAAGCTGCTGAGTGTGGTTGGCGGGCAGCCGATAGCTGGTGGCCGGTTTGTCAGTGGTCAGCAAGGTTGTCACGCCATGGCCGCTCAGATAGTCGGCCAACTCGTAGCATTCCGAGAAGTAATGAAATCTTAACCACTGACTCTTGGAGTTACCTCCCGCTAGCCTCGATATATTAGCGTAGATCTGTTCGCAGAACGCTAGTTGCTCAGCAACTGTTTGAGAATGTGGCGGCGTGCTGGGGTCTACGGCATGCGGCCCGAAGCGTAGCCACGGAGCCTCTAGCAACCAAGAGCGTACTCCACTAGGGACGTCACTCAAACTGGGTGAATTTACATCGGTGCCAAGTCGGTAAAACAAATAGAGATCTACCGGCGCGCCGTAAAGATCATTCAGTTGCTTGTAGAACTGCATCAGCGGTTGCTGGAAGGGCGCCGCTTCGCTGATCTCCAACAGGCAATTCAGAACGTCATCCACAGAGAAGTGATAAAACTGCAGAGACATAGTTTGCGTGGGACGCTCGTCTGTTGGGAAGACCGTGAGTTATCAGGTGTTCAGAAGGAACCATCACCGAGAACGACTACTTTTAAGGTCTTAAGTAGAATACTCAGGTCTTTTTTCCACGAACGGTGTCGAACATAGGATAAATCATAATTGACCGTTTCCTTGAAGGTCAATTTGCCTCGACCATTGACTTGTGCCAGACCAGTCAAACCTGGCTTAACGGTGAATTTTTGAACTTGTTCGTAAGTATAATAACGAAACATTTCAATCACTTCCGGTCGAGGGCCGATCAGTCGCATATCGCCCTTGAGGATATTGATGAAATTCGGCAGCTCATCTAACGAGGTGCGTCTGAGAAACTTGCCCACACCCGTAATACGCGGATCATCCTTGATCTGCAATTGGACATCATCTATTTTATGCGCGTCAAACTCAAATCTGGCTCGTTCCGGCGCCAGTTGCTCTGAGCGATGATGGTATGTTCGAAACTTGTAGAGCGTGAACGTCGGAACAAGGGCCGCTAGTTCGTCCGGTGAACCATCGAAGGCTGCGTGCGCGTGCGAGAAATACTTGCGGACACGTTTTCTATCGAGGTTGGCAATCCGCTGTTGCTTGAAGATAGCGGGGCCCGAAGAGTCCAAGCGAATTAGAACGGCAATCAGCAGCATAAGCGGTGCCGCCAAAATGAGTACGCTTAATGCGAACAAACGTTCACCAACAATAAATACCGCATCGACTGCTTCGGTGATGCGCCAGCGTTGCGATTGAATATCGTCCGGTATCGAGGCCTGGTCCGATACAAAGATGGCTTCAGAAATATGAACGCTGCTGGCCGACGCGACATCCGATTCGCCCTGGGTGGGATGCATGGTCACCTCGGAGACATCTCTGAAAAGTACTTCTATGGTTAATGGGCGCCGATTAGTATAACGAGTTCAAAAGCGAACGCAAACTATTCCCCCAAGAGTGACCAGATTTCATTGAATCTATATGCTCGCCGGCATCCAATTTAATCACATCGACCTTATCGCATGAAAAGTTTTCGATCTATCTTGGATGTCGCATGGGTGGCTGCCCCAAAAGCACTGGGGGGCTTGGCGATGGTCGTGCTCAATGTCTCCCTGTTGAGTTGGTTCACGCCGGAATTTTTTGGTATCTACGCTCTGTGCTTGACAGCCATGGTGCTGTTGTCCGAAGGAATGTTTGGGGCGGCCATCGATCTGGCCGTCTTGCGATTGGCTCCGCTACACTTGGCGCAAGCCCAGGACGCACAGGCGTTGTGTGTTGAGCAAGCAGCTCTGCGTTTGAAAATGCAAGTCATGGCCGGTGTTTCATTGGTGTTATGCTTGGGCAGTGTGCCGATCAGTCGTTTGATGTTGCAACGCAATGACTCGGCTCACCTGCTATTCATTGTCTGCCTGGCCTCGATGATGGCCTTGGTGCTCGGTTCCGCCCTGCTGCATTTGCAGATACGAAGTCGCTTCTCCCACTATGGAGTTCTCGACTTCACCCACACTACGTTCAAATATGGGGGTATTGCCCTAGTACTTTATATGTGCCATCAAACTGCCTGGCCGCTGTCACCCGGCATGGTACTGATTTGGTTCGCCATCGCGCCAGGGTTGGCTATAGTCCTGTTTTTGCTGATGAATTCAAGGCAGCTGAATTCAAGGCAGCGGTCGTCAGGACCGGAAGATCGTGCGTTGGCCCGCGCAGAATTGATCAAGCAAGCTGGCTGGATTCTCGCCACACTGTTGGTCAGTGCTTTAGCCAATAAACTAGACGTCTTTTTGATGGCCACTCTGACGACCATGGAGCAGGTGGGAATTTTCACTGGCGGTCAGACCATAGCCAACATTCCTTTGTTGCTTGGATCGTACTTAGGGATTGTCCTAAATCCGAAAGTGATGCCCTATTTCCATGCTGGTAAGCTGTTTCGCTTGATGCGAGACGTGCAAATCATGTTATGGCTGGCCTGCGCAGTGGGCTATGGTTTGGTGGTCTGCTTTTATGGGCCTATAAAGGAACTCATTTTACCCGAAAGATTCGCTGCATCGGGGGATGTGATTTTGACTCTCTTGCCGATGACGCTGGCAGGGATGACGTCGTATCCGCTCACGCTAGCGTTTCTCTTATTCGTTTGTCCGCGTCTATTGATTAGGATGGAGTGCTGGATTTTGCCATTTACTTTGTGCGCTGACGTGTGGATTGTGCCACACTATGGTGCATGGGGCGCTGCCGTGGTAACGGCCAGTGCGGGTGTGATCAAGACAGTGGTGGCTCAATGGATCGCGCTGCGGTGGGCATTCAACGGTCCAGGTGATCTAATGGCTTCGACGAAGATGGATGACTGACTTGATTAACGCGAGCCTTAATCCTGAATCGGACGTGTCGACGTGCTCCAGTTTGCTTTAGTCTGCTCCCTTATTAGCGAAGTAGCATGCGCATGAACAGTGTCGCTGAAAAGTTCTTGTCGAAGGTTCCACAATATACGCGTAACAGGCGCCATTTCAGTTCATTCGTGACGCACGGCAATGTACGAAAATGGGCCAACCTCCTGACAGTGGAGATGGAACGCAAGTTACGCAAGGTTCAAGTCAAGGGGTATCCGTACATCCTGTTTCTTGATCCATGTAATTACTGCAATTTGCGATGCCCCCTGTGTGCCACAGGCCGTAACGATTTGGGACGCAAGCAGGCCATGTTGTCGTTCGAGCACTTCAAACGCTACTTCGATCCGTTTGCGCCCTACTTGTTCGAAACGAACATGCACAATTGGGGAGAATCTCTTTTGAATAAAGAGGTTTATCGCATGATCGAGTATGTGCAGAGCCGCAACGTCGGGACGAATTTGAGTTCGAATTTCGTCAAGTTGGATTCGAACGACCTGGATAACCTGCTGGACTGTGGTCTGGAGTATTTGATTGCGTCGGTGGATGGCACCAGCCAGGAGACGTATTCGAAGTATCGTGTTCGCGGCAACTACGATACGGTCATTGAGAATTTGTCGGAGTTGCTGCGTCGTCGCAATCAGCGTCGTCAACGCACACCCGTCATCGAATGGCAATTCATTCTGATGCGCCACAACGAGCATCAAATTGCCGAGGCTCAACAGCTGGCCAAGAAGTTGGGCGTTGACCGATTGCGGTTTATCCCTGTGGGTCTACCCTATGATGCACCCAATCGAAAGGAACTGGCCAACGAATGGTTCCCCAAGGAACTGCGGGGGCGCACCGACAGTGACGGTAATGAACAGCAGTTTGCCCAGAAGGATAAGCCCAGCCCCTGCTTTTATTTGTATCGATCGTTCGTCATCAATCCAGATGGTGGCGTCTCCCCTTGCTGCATCGTACCTCGCCAACATACTGACTTTGCCAATCTCAGCGAATTGACCGAAATCGATGTGCTGAAGATCTATAACAATGAGTATTATCAAAGTGGTCGAGCATTGTTTGGTCGCAAGGCGAGCCAGAGCAAAGTAAAGACAACCTGCGACGGATGCGACATTTTTGCCAGGCCACCAGCCAATCCAGTCATCCGCGGCGAGGTCGATCCATCCGATCAACCCGGAGGTGCTTTTGTCCCACTCAGCCAAATCGGGCTCGGCCCAGCATCGGTTGAGCGATCTGACGTCGATGCATAGTTTTCAGGGCTTCGGTCTTTAATCGGGCTGCGGCTGATTAGCCGCCGGGCGCTAGCCCACGGTTTTCCGCTGATTAGCCGCCGGGCGCTAGCCCACGGTTTCCAGCTGATTAGCCGCAGGGCGCTAGCCCACGGTTTTCGGCCCACATGAAGATCGACGCCAGTTTCAGACCTACCGAAAAATAGACCTGACCCCTTTTCGGCATGATTTCCAACTAGATGTGGGTAGATGTGTATGTTCCAGTGGCAAGACGAGAAAGTGCTCGTAACGGGCGGTGCGGGACAGATCGGCGCAAACCTGGTAAGACGTTTGAACGGCTTGGGGGCTGACGTTACGGTAGCAGACAATCTATGGCGCGGGAAACGCTCCAACTTGATCGTCGATGGATCGCCGCTGATCGATTTCGATACGCGTTTCCATGAACTGGATCTGATCGACTATCAAAACTGCCTACGCGTGGTGCAAGGCCAAAGCACGGTGTATCACCTGGCCGACGTGGTAGCCGGCATCAATTATGTGTTCGGTAACCAGTTGTCTCTGTTTGCCACCAATGTCGTGATGAATTCGAATATCTTGCGGGCGGCCATCGCTGCGGGCGTTAAACGCTATGTCTACGTAGGAACCGCCTGTAGCTATCCCGCTGAGAAACAAAGCCAGTTGAACCCGCCGCCGTTTAAAGAAGAGGATGCCTATCCAGCTTCGCCCGAGTCCTCCTATGGCTGGAGCAAGCTGATGGGGGAATACGAATGCCAGCTGGCCCAACGGGAGAACCTGATCGATGTAGGCGTACTGCGGTTTCATAACGTCTATGGCCCCTGCTGTGAGATGTCCCCTGAAAAATCGCAGGTCATTCCCGCACTGATTCGCAAAGCCTGTAACTACCCCAATGAACCGTTTGTGGTTTGGGGATCAGGTCGGCAACGTCGAGCCTTTGTCTTTGTAGAGGACGTCGTCGATGCGCTTGTGTCGGTAGTCGAACGCGGCATGAATCAAGGTGTGATTCAGATCGGTCCCGATCGTAGCGAATCGATTGCAGACGTAGCGGCGACGATTGTCGCTCTGACCAAAAAGAACATTGTCATCGAGTTTGATACCAGCAAACCGGAAGGCGATACCGATCGAACTGCCGATTGGAGCAAAGCCAAACGCATTCTGGACTGGTCGCCACGCACGGATATTCGTTCCGGACTTACTATTACGATGCAGTGGTGCCGTGATCGAATCCCAACCGCCTGAGAATCAGCCACCTGAAAATCAGCGACCTGAGTATCAACCAGAGAATCAGCCGCCAGCATCGGGGGCACCACTGGCCCCAGCCTCAGATTCATGGCGGAATTGGCTGGGTTGGGTCGTGGGTGCTGTTATGGCCCAGTTTCTTTGGGCGGCAGCTTACTTTGTCGCGCCCAGTCCCCTATATGCATTGGCTGCCGTGATTGGATTGGGGACGGCCTGCGCGATTTTTGTCGCGCCCCATATCGGTGTGCTGCTGTTGAGCACTCTGTTGATCGGTCAGTGGCCCGGCAATCTGATCACTTACCTGGGGCTGTTAACCGCAGTTTCTGCCCTCGTCTGGTTATGGCTGAACCACCAGTTGATGTTGCCCAAAAGCTCGATCTTGTATCTGACCTTGGCGTTTCTGCTGGTTGGAGCGATCTCCCTACTGGCGCCACAAACCGATATTGGAGCCCGATCGCATCTACTTAGCCTGGCCGGTCGTTGCTCGCTGGTCTGGTTGTTCGTAACCTTGGTAATTCACCGTAGCTTCCTGCTCGTCCTGGTGCGATTGCTAGTCGCATCGGGTATTGCAACCGCAATCATCGGTTTGATTCAGTGGCGCACGCACTTTACCTGGATTACATCCACGACGCACGGTGTGCTGGCTCAATCTGCCTTTCGGAACAAAACCGTTATGGATCTGCAAGGCTGGCAAGGCCAATTCAGGATCGACAGTATTACCGGCACGCCGGACTACCTGCCGATTTATATGCAGAGCCTAGCGCCTTTTGTGGCGTTTTGGATTTTGCGACGCCAGCGCTGGTACGAACGCCTGGCGGGAGTCATCGTGCTGGCCTTGTTCGCCATGGCCCATGTGCTGTCTTTTACGCGTGGTGCCTTGTTGACTACGTTTGTTGTCGTCGTGCTATTGGCATGGATGATCGATAAGAAACGTTTCATCGTTTATGGCCCAGCCTTGGCGGTGTGCATGCTGGTGGCCATGTTGAGTTGGGGACCTACACGCGAACGTTTGATTTCCATGATCGAAATTAATCGCGAAGAAGCGAGAGGCAACGTTAACACAGGTGCGTGGCGACTATCGATCATTCCTGTCGCAATCAAAATGATTGGCCAACGTCCCTTCGTCGGTTGCGGATTGGGGCAGCAGCGTTGGAACTGGCCGGAAGAGACACTCGGGGTGCTGATTCCTGATCCCAAAGTGATCGACCCTCTACCCATCCATAATGATTATTTGCTGGTCGGTGCCGAACTGGGTATCGGCGGCTTAATTGTCCTCATCTTGCTACTGTCGGTTAGTTGTCTGCAACTGCATCAATTGGCTAAATTCTTTCGAGCCCGAGGCGACCCCGAATTGCAGGACGTAGCCAGAAGCGCACTGCTGGCCATGATTGGTATCGCCATGGCCATGTTGATGTACCCGATGGTCGACAGCTTTCGCTATTTCTGGTTGTTCTTGGGCATCACGGCTTCGCTATGGCGCATTAGCTCGCAGCCAATGCCTCAATAACTTCGTCCACATCGCGCTCAAACGACCGCGTGGGTTGATAGTCCAGCCGCTGTCGAGCCAGCTCGATATTGGCAATCGAGTTGCGAGTTTCGCCAGGTTGAGCAGCCGCATAGAGCGGCGAAATATCGGGGGCAATCTTGGCGATCAACAGTTGGCAAATCTCTTGGACCGACACACCAATGCCTGAGCCGATATTAAAAACCTGGCCGGTCACATCGCTGTGCATTGCCCTCAAGTTGCCTTGAACGATGTCATGCACCGAAACGAAATCGCGAACCTGTAGACCATCGCCAAAAATAGTGGGTTGCTCGCCACGCAACAACTTCGTGGCAAAGATGGTCACAACTCCCACATAGGCAGTAAACGCCTGGCCGGGCCCATAGGTATTGAAGTATCGCAGAGGTACCACATCAATGCCATGCGCGGCGCAGATTTGCAACGCGTATAGCTCGGCTGCCAGTTTCCCCGTGCCGTAAGGCGACAGTGGACGTTGTGAAAATCCTTCATCGATGGGCACTGGTGTTTCCGAGTCGGAGTAAACCGCCATCGACGACGCCAACACAAATTTCGATACGCGCGTGCCGACCAACGCGCGCAGCAGACTAAGAGTACCGAAGACGTTAACCTGTGCGTCTTCAACATACTGGGAGATCGAAGCGCGCACGCTGACGCGAGCCGCATTGTGAAAGACAATATCCACGCCTTCGAGGGCTCTCGAAACTGGTACTGGATCGCAGATATTGCCTTCAATGAATTGGGTACCCTTCGGCAGATTGCTGCGTTTGCCCAGGCTGAGATCATCCAGCACAACCACTTCCAGTCCCTCGGCCAGCAATGCCCGAGCCAGATGCGATCCGATGAAGCCTGCGCCGCCGGTGACCAATGCTCGCTTGTATCGACTAGTCATAAGAGTTGCTCCAACCATGCGTCTTTTTTTCATGTGGACGAATCGCTCCGCGACTCGTCATATCCTCACGTGCTGATCGTTCGATTATTTTACTTTAGTGCCCGTACCCAAGCGTGGCGCCATGCGTTTGACTTCATCCCACGCAATCAACATGCCAGCCCGCGTGGATAGGCCCACAATGGCGACCAGGTTCATGGGACTGTAAGCTGATCGCACATAGTGCTTGCGATAAAAACGGTAAACGCCTTTATGAAAATCGACTACCCCACGAATGCGTCGCCCTTTGCGATGGCGGGTGCGCGAATTCTCATTATGAATGATCTCTACAGTTGGAATCGAGTAGATCTTCCACTTTCCCTGCTTAATACGGAAACACCAATCGGTGTCGCACCAATAGACGAAAAAGTTCTCGTCCAACGCACCCACTTGATCGATGGCCGCGCGGCGCACCATCAAGCATGCAGCCGAAAGTGTGTCAACTTCGTACGGACCGTCCGACGATTCACTATCGCTCATCAAGTAGCCCTGCGAGATCGGGTTATTGGGAAACCACCGAGTCAGCAGGGTTCCACGGCCGAAAAGGGCATTGAGCGGATGGGGAAACCGACGGGCCGTATGTTGGGGACTACCATCGGGATTGACCAACTTGGCTCCGCAGGCGCCGGCCCCTGGCGTGCGCTCCAAAAATTCAACCATCGCATCCAAGGCACCTGGATTAACAATCGTATCGTTGTCCAGGGACAGAATGAACTGACCGCTACTTTCAGCAATGCCTCGGTTAAACGCCTTGGGTAACCCAGCATTCGTCTCCATGTGGATCAATCGCACTGTCGGGAAACGTTGAGCGATCTGCGCACAACTGTCGTCCACAGAACAATTGTCGATGACCAACACTTCATAGCTGGTCGACGGAGGATTCTTCAACAATGAATCGAGACAGG
>JADLDX010000769.1 GCA_020846515.1 Pirellulaceae bacterium | reverse complement strand
TAAACACGACGACAAAAAGCAACTGAAACATAGCTCCCGTTCCTGAGGATACCCATGCTCTGTCCATTTTGTTTGCTTGACTCATCCATCGAAATGCGCGAAGAGGAACGTGGTGGTAGTGCCAATGCTCCTGGAAGGCGAGTTCATTACCTGGCATGCAAAGAATGCGGTAGTCAGATACCCCGGATGTACAAGGAAGACTACGAAATTTGTCCGCCGGCAATCGTCTCTGCGGTCGGCTTCTCCCAACACGGTAAAAGCGTCTACCTGTCGTCGCTGTATCGATTGATGCGATCTCAAGATCTGGTCAAACAGTGGAAGCAGTACTTAACCTGGCCTCTGAATCAAGACAGCCTTGACCGGATTCGTGGCTCGGTCAAACTGCTCGACGCATGTCGATTGCCCGCTGCCAATCCCCAAGTGTTTCCCATGCCAACACTCATGCAGGTCAAGAATGTACCCAATACGCCCAACAGTACCCTTGTGCTCTTCGACACAGCGGGCGAGGCGTTTCGCGATGTGGACAAAATCGGCATGTATGCAAACTTCGTCGCCCGCGCCGACACCATACTTTTCTTCGTGAGCCTGGCCAATCTGACCAAGGGCAGCGAGAGCGTGGAGCTTGACGACTTGATGCAGACTTATGTGATTGGTGCTCGAGAATTGGGAACACCTCCGAAGTCTCAGTCCTTATGTATTGTGTTTACCAAGTCTGACCGGTATGCAGATATCTACGGAAAAGCCTGGCCTGGAGATCAGTTGTATATGACGCCAGGGGACGAGGCCTACACAACGCCCTATCAGGTCAACACAACGACTCGGAAGTTGACTGAGTTCTTAGACGAACATCTCAAAGCCAAGCAGTTCCTGGCGAACGCTCGCGATTTCTTCAATTCGGTCCACATGACGTATGTATCTGCGCTCGGCCAACCACCCAATTCGCGAAACGAATTGGACTGTGCGCCGCGGCCCTGTCGGATGCTCGATCCGATTCTGCATGTGATACGACGACAAGCACACACCAGGCTTGGTTTGATCGGCAAATTTATGCAAGCAGTAGAACACAACAATTGGCTTTGAGTAACAGGTTGAACAACACAATGAGTCTTAGTCTGCCCTCCAGCAACGCTGAAAGTCAATCAATCGTTTGGCGCGAGATTCTCCGCAATGGACTCGGCGATCGAGAATATGAGCAAGCTCTGGAGTCCCTGGTCCATCGACAAATCGGCGGTTTCATCGGCGCAATTATCGGGGGACTCAATCTGGCCGCAGCCGTTCTCGGGTTTTGGTTGGCAATGTTGGTCGCGCTTATCGCCTCGCGATTGGGCAACAATATTTTGCTTGCCATGTCGAAAGAGAATGCGCTGGCCAGCCAAGCCATTGAGCGGTTCGACGAACGATTGACGCAGGGAGCGGGGCTGGCTGTTCTAACCTGTTTAATAGCGTGCGGGCTCGGGGCACTGATAGGAGCGTCGTCTCCATGGCCCAAAGTGTTCGCGTATTGCAAGCTGGGTTTCAAGCTACTCGTTCAACTGCCATTGCTCACTTTGCCGGTGTGGTTCTATTGCTTGATTCCGTTGATGATTTTTACCTCCATCGGCGTTCAAGTGGCCAACGCGAGAGAGCTGGTTTCCGAGCCGTTGACGTTTCAAGGAACATGGGCGGTCGTCTATTGGACGTTTTCGGTCATAGCCATAGGTGTGGCGTATGCTCTCTGGCACGACATGCATAAAACCGAGATTGCCGGCGGAGACTGGATCAGCAATGCCAGGCAACTCGCGTTTTGGTGGGTCGGCAGACCACATTACTTGCAACTCGAGAAAGCGCTTCAACGCGTCGGCGACGAGCAATTCATATCTTTGGCCAACTGTGTAGCGCTGTCCAAGCCTGAAAAGCTCGTCCCTGCGACGCTTCATACAGCGCTGGCCTCGAGAGACTGGACAGAACGGTTCGTCGCCAGGCACAACCTGATACGGCTCGGCGGATTGGCAGTCGAAGGCTTGGAAACCAACTGGAATAAAAATGTGGCCTCGGCGCTGATGAAACAGATCAGCGCGGAAACGACACGCCTGCATGCGCATCAACGTTCGCTTTGTCGAACCTGTTGGGCTGTCGTGAAGAAGCAAAAGACGCAGGTGGCAGGTAAGAGCTTTGGATACTACGGTTGCCGTGTATGTCGGCAAGGGCACTCAGTCACCAACCTCCAGCGATACCTGGTGGGAGTGCTCGATACCAATTCGTCGGAAGCTTCGGTTTATGAGGGGCCCGATCTTGTTTGGAACTACCATAAACTGCACCTGCTCGCTGATCTCGATCGCTTCGAAGTCCGCCATGCGTGCGACGAAGATGTCGAGCGTTTTCTGATCGATGTCTCAGAGTCGCTCGACGAAGGCCAGCGCAAACAGTGCAAGTCTGCCAAATTTGTCATTCGAGCTCCTGGTATAACACAGAACACGGTGCGCATGGCCAAAAAGATTTTTCAGTCGGTTGAAGTGTAGGTGTCCATCGATAGGAATGCTTCGATGATTGAACAAAAAATAAGCAAGATACTGGAGTTGGATAAGCAACTGCAGGTGCTGAAAGCGACCGCTCTCCTCGAAGAGACGTTGAAAGCCATCACGTTGCCGAACAACTCGCCGATGACTGTTCGAGCGTTAGTTAAACGCAACGCGCACCTGTTTGGCAAGAAGAACGTGGCCACAATTAATCGGGCGCTCAACATTCGCAATCGCATCGCGCACAGCACTGATGCCGACGATCGTACCGAGTGGGCCTGCAAGATCCTGGTAAGTGCCATCAGGCTTGCCGTTAAGAGGACACCCGCGAACGCCGTCGATGGATCCGAAACGTATTCACCGCAAGACCAACTAGACGATGACTGGGTTTTGGCTACCCCCTCAGTCAACTCGCAGCCGCCAGACGCGTCGTGGCAAGTCCAACTGGCTTCAAAATCTACTGTAGAGCCCTTTCATGACTCGAGTCCACTCACTGCTCGCGATGGCTTCGAAACAAGTCGATTGCATAGTATTGGTCGCGAAGATCAAGCTCGAGCTGCATCACCTGGACTAGCATCACCTGGACTAGCATCGACCTCTGTGGAACCAGACGCAATCGTTGTGCCGGCATACAACTCTCTCGATCATGCGGTTCGCCTGACGGTCGATCATCGAAGCTTTGTGCGGCATTACCTTGCCAATGTAACTTTGAAATACGGCGATTTTCGAGGCGCCTGCGAAAAGGCACACCTGGCGCTGTTGGCTGACTTGGAGTTCCATTTAGATTGGGAGAACACCGGCGTTTACGCAACTGTCCATTCGAGGTATGTGAGCACTATCGCAGGACGAAGAACTACCAGTTCGAAACAACGTCTTTCGCGCGGTGATTCGATCTTTGAGCTGGAGCAATTGAAGCTCAGGATCTCCGTCTACCCGTTAATGAAATCGTCGAAAGAGTAAGTTATGAGTGGCAATGTTCGGTGGCAGCCTGTGTCTCAGTTGCGTACCCAAGCAGATATCGTGTTCTGTATCGATGCTACGGGATCGATGCAACCTTGTCTGGAAGGCGTCTTGAGTGGACTGGATGGCCTGGTAAATGGATTATCGAAAGCTGGCCACGTAGACGCTCGATATCGATTGATCGCTTACCGAGATTATCACAGTCCCGATTGCCGCATTCCCTGGAACATATACGACTTTTCCAGCGCAGCCGAGTTTTCTCAACAGCTGAGACGTGTTAAAGCGGAAGGTGGAGGAGATGATCCGGAAAGCACGCTCGATGCCATGTTCCTGGCACTGAACTCGCCCTGGAGGACTCAGCGAACTCATAAGACGGTCGTTGTGCTCACCGACGATGATACCCATCGCCAACTACATCCCCAGACGTCTACTGAACCCGTGGATGGTATCGATCAGATTATCCAGAAGATTCAGACGACGCAGCACCTTATGCTATTTTTAGTCGCACCGCGGTTCGCTGCATACGAAGCGATTGAGCGTTCAGCCCAAGAAGCTGAACACAAAGTGATTGCCAAATGGGTGCCCTATAAAGAAGAGAAAAATCGAGGCTTGCGCCTGGTGGACTGGCAACCGCTGATGCGCATGATTGGCCAGGTGGTTTCTGCGACCAGCATCGACCTGGCGCAGCGCTATCGCGAAATCTGAGCAGACAGAGCGACCGACGGCCCACGCAGTTGAGCAGCCCTTAAGGGAGATAAGCACGTGGACGCGTCCAATTCGGGATTAGCGCACTTTAATTTCGAAGTAACAAGAGAAGAGGTTACCGGACGAGTTGGTACCATCCAAGACCGAGCATGCGACGTAGGGTTGTCCTCCATTCCAATTGAGAAGGTGGCGCAGTGGAACTGATCGACAATGGGATTCAAATTCTGAATCGCTATGAGATTACAAGCAATCTCACTTCGGGCGGACAGGCCTTTGCCTATACCGCCAGGGACCTGCTTTGCCCCGCCAGTCGTCCGTGGGAGCAGGATGTCTTTGTCAAACAGTATCACGATCTGCCCCCAACTGCTGAAATGCTGCGACATATTCATGCCATGGTAGACTTGATGCAGCAGCGGCTAACGGAAGACTCTCGTTACATTTGCTTACCGATTGAGATTGGAATAACACACAACGCCATCGTCCTCGTGTTTCCATTCGTTCGCGGCCGGTCGTTGCAAGACTGGATGTCCAGCACGGATTTGACGCCAGCGTTGCGGCTTAGATTTGCCATCGCGCTGGCAAAGGCCGTCCACTGTCTTCATCGATCCAATTTGATCCACTTGGATATCAAGCCTGAGAACGTCATGATCCAGGAACGCAGAGACAAGCACTTTGTCCAGTTGATCGATCTCGACGCTGCTCGCATTGATGGTATCGGCATGCGTGATCGTCTGATCGGTACCTACGGTTACTGTTCGCCCGAGCATCTGGCACCCGAAACACAGGGTGAAGTCGGCAAGGACTCGGATATTTTTTCTTTGGGCATTCTGCTCAATCAGTTGTTACGCGACGTCTATCCGTTCCACCGCGACAAGAATTACCACACAAGTGCACTGGCTGAAAATTTTGAGCTTCCACCGCTTACGGCCAGCTCTACCTTGGAAAGTCTCTTACGGTCTTGCTTGTCCGCCAATCGCGTTCTACGTCCCTCGGCCCAACGCGTTGGCACGAGTCTGGTTGAGTTCCGGCGTTCGTATGGCGACCTGGATCTGACTTCACCAGCTTTCGAATTCACGAAGGTTGACAGCCGCGAGCAAGAAGAGGTTGTACAGGAAGAGGCTTGGAATTGGGTACCCCTGGCCGCGGAATCGATCGCTGAGGAGAGCGTCAGTGCTCCACCGACTGCGGACAGTATTATCGAAAGCGACTCGAATGCTGAACAAGCGAGCGCATTGGAAACGAAAGCAGCCGGCCGACGCACGACGGTTAGGTTTCAGTCGATCGCCAATTCAACGCCCTCTTTCATGGTCAATAACTCCCAGATCCTGGACGTGCCCAGTCGCGAACGGGTTAGCCGAAGCTCATCAGCGCCTCACGTCTACATCGAAATCGTAAACGAGAAAGTATTCCTCACGAAAACAGCTCGACGAGAAGCATCGGGCTTGCGAAGCTGGTTTCCGCCACGTATCGCATTGAACGGTCGGATGCTGGAATTCAACAGACGCACGCCCATTGTGAACGGGGATCAATTTTTCTACGGCAAAGCCTGCTTTCGCGTCCAAATCGACACCGGGAAAGCCTAATCGCATGTTGACTAGCATCAGCCGTATCGGCTGCGGCCGCCATCGACTTATCAAGACTTTCGCCCTTTCGAGAGTAGTGGCTGAGATGCAGTTGTTCGAACTGGTTGGTGCTCTGGATGCCAGGTTGGCCTGCCTGCCTCTGCCCGTGAGCGTGGACTGGAGTCAGTCGAGACGAGGGCTCATTCGGATCGTTACGGGCGATGTGTGGTTAAATTCATCTTCCAACCGGAAGCTGCTACTGAGTTGCTTAAGCGATACCCTGTATCTCGTCGACCAACTTTTGGAACGGCTGGGGCTAAGCGTTGCGGTTTGTACTGGGCAGGCTGGAAAAGCTGGCAGTAATCCACAGCTGCCTAGCGGCGACGATCATCTCCTGATACTGGATTCTCAGGAGGAGTTGCTGACTTGCTTCAACCTGTTGCGCGAATGTGTGCCTCAGCTAATCGCAATATCGGGTCGTGCAGACGTAGGAACCCGCGGAGTCGAGCCTCTGGGTTCTAAAAGACTTTCGGAGAGTGGCCATCATTTTGGTTGTCCATACATTGTCGACACAGCGCCCGACTACTTGAGCCAGGTCGTACAACACTATCGTGGTCATGGGAGTCCACGCAATTTGCAGCAATTCGATGTAACGCTTGATAGCTGCGCACCGCACGCGTTGCGGGTCCGTTGCATTGACAGCCAGTCGTTCTTAACAACTTCGATCGCCCATGCAGTGTTGCTGCAAGCCATCGTGATTCGATCGCGAAGACTCGCACAAGCTGGTCAGCGAGTTTTTCCGGGAGACACCAAGGCACTCGAAGCGAACCGACTGGCCGCCATTGCGTTTGGCATAGACGGTCGTTTCGATCGGCCATTCATGGATGGACCAGACAGCGATGCAACTGAGTTGGCGAGGCGGCCCGATAAAACTACCGCAGCGCAGGCCTGTCTCGATTTATTCCGTCAACTTGCATATGAGTGGCGCATTTTGGGCGTGGAGTTCGATGAGATTGCCGAGTTCCTTTTGGGTGTGTCGCTGCGTTGCCGACATGAAGGAGGAGTGTGCAACGAAAACGAATGGTGGAAGGCACATGAACGCGAACCAAACCACCAGGCGGCTAGCGTGCTCTCCGAGTATGCACTGACTCAGTGGAACCGTCAGCGGTATCCTCATCAATGTGAGGAAATCAGAGCATCTTGGGAAGATGTGATACACAAGGAGAGCGGTATTCTGCCGGTGGCGCCTGACAAGGAGTACATACTGTCGTGCTTGCGGCAAGAAGAGTTGAGCAGTCCCAGATGAAATGTGTCTCTGTGATACTCGACGTACGTCAATGCCGTTTGCAGCTTGAGACGGCTGAACAGTTCGCGCTGTTGTGGTCGAAACTGGAGCGAT
>JADLDX010000768.1 GCA_020846515.1 Pirellulaceae bacterium | reverse complement strand
GCACGCGCGACAGTTCCGCGAATGGTCCACGTGTGTCCTGTTGAACGATCCAGAGATCGGCGCCAATTTTGTTGATCAGGTAGGTGGCATCTTCCAATAGACCACGATAGATGCCTGCCATCCCCATGACGATCATCAAGAGCATGCCGATACCGATCGTGGTCATCACAAATCGGCCCAGGTTCTTTCGAATGTCTTTGAAGGCCAGGTTCATGGGACCAGTACCTTCGTGCCATGGTTCAAAACAGAGTTGGGTTGGACAGGTTTAATGACCAGGTCGCCTACCGACAGGCCTGCGCGGACTTCTGCCGTGTCGCGCCCTTGGAGACCCAGTTGCAGCGTTTGCCACCTGGCCCGACCGTTGTCTTGGATATACACTCCGACGTCTTCGCCTTGTTTAGCCAAGAAGGACGCTGGTACCCACACACAAGAATCTATGCGCGCTGTTTCGATGAATACTTCGGCTCGCTGACCGATGGCCCAAGTATCGGGCAGTTTGAGCGCACGTACATCGACGGTGAACTCTCGCGTTTCGCGATCCGATTGTTTCCCTAGCCGCGCTACAACGCCTTCGAAAGCGGTCGTAGGTTGGGAACGAAAGACAATTTTGGCGGGCTGCTGGTCTTTGAGTTCATCCATTTCGGTCTCGTCGACCCACGCGGAGATCCAGAGTTCGTCCAGTGAGATCAACTGGACAATGGGTGAGCCGGGCACCACGATCGCGCCCGCGTCGCGCTGTCGTTCGATGATCAGTCCGTCAAAGGGCGCGACCAATTTTGAATCTGCCAAGCGCGCCTCTTGAAACTTGAGAGTTTCGCGATTCAGCGCGACTTGTTGCTCTGCTTCCAGTAAGTTCGCTTCGGCTTTTAACAGACCCGACTTGGCCAATTCGAAAGCTTCTTGGGTTTGGTCGAACTCTGACTGGCTGATAGAATTCGCACTGATCAGTTTCTGCATCCGCCCCAGATCTGCTTCGGTCTTGGTGTAGGTCGACTTGGCTTGCGCAATTTCAGCTCGAAAGCGACCGAGTGTGGCCTCTGAAGAACTGATGGTAGCCTTCGCCATTCGCACCTGCTGCGCCAACTCTTCATCATCCAGTTGCACGAGCAGTTGACCTGCCTTTACAACGGTCCCCTGATCGACCACTACTTCAGCGATGCGACCGGATATCTTGGGGCTGACCGTGGTTCGAATGCGTGCTTCCAGTGTGCCAGTGCCCATCACACTGCGCACGACTGGACCGGTACTAACGGTATGGCTGGTAACTGGAACCGGTTGGTTGCGAATGTACCAGACGGCCGCCAATACGATGGCTAGTAATACCGGATATTTCAGCGCCCGTATCCATCGCGCTAGCTTGCTATGAAGCACAATTTGCATTCCCCTTAGGATCCCAATGGAGCTAACTCAATGTGTGTCAGTCGGCTTAGTGCTTGAAGTCCTGTAGGAGGCTCGATCTGCCAAGGAATCATGGCGACTCGACTAGCTTGGACTTCTTTAACTTCGCGTAAGTACTTCTGCTCATGCGATTGACGTTGCTTCATCAGCGGGTCGGTCAGTGGCAGTGGACTAAGTACCTGGTTGATAATCCAGGCGTAGGGTTCAATCTCTGCGCGTCGCAAGTCACGCTGGAGGGCGGCCGCTTCATGCACGGGAGTTGCCTCGGGCAACGTGACGATTAATACGCGCGTGAATTCTGGATCGCGTAGACGTGGTAGAAGATTTTGAACCGCTTCCGGCACCTGGCTGGACTGCCGAGTCACTTCGCGGTGGTAAGCCAGTGCCGAATCGAGCAACAAGACCGTGTGTCCGGTGGGAGCTGTGTCGAGCACGACAAACTTGTTTGTGCCGGCGGCAACCGCGTTCGCAAAGGCTCTGAACACGGCGATCTCTTCGGTGCACGGCGATCTCAAATCTTCTTCCAGTAGAGCTTTGCCTTGCTGGTCAAGGTTCTTGCCTGCCCGTGCCAGAACTTCTGCAGCGTACTTGGCGGTTTCGACTTCTGGATCAATACGACTGACTGACAAGTGTGGTAGTTGTTCGTTGTTGAGCGCGGCGGCGATATGAGCTGCAGGGTCGGTGGTGCTTAGATGCACTTCGAAGCCGCGCTGAGCAATCGCCACTGCAACCGCGGCGGCCACCGTTGTCTTGCCCACTCCGCCTTTACCCATGGCCAAGATGACTCCATGGCCGGGTGCGACTAGATCGTCGATTAGTTCTGAAAGCAGCGGCAGGTCAGCGACTCTCTGCGTGTCTTCCACGGACGAATGGTCTGCCGCAACCACAGCCTCGCCCAGGCTAGCGTTATCAACAGTACCAAGACTGCGTAGTGATGCGATGCCCACGATTCCGTTGGGACTGAGCGGAACGATGGATTGTGGAAAGTTCTTTAGTACTGCCGGCATGGTGTCTAAGGCTGATGTTCCACGCTGCTGAAGGGCCACGGCATAGGGATCGTTTGAGTCTGTTGCATGAAACACTCCGTTGACTACCAGGTGTTGATTTTTTATGCCCAGTTCAGCCAACTCGCCGCTGGTGCGCGCCGCTTCGCGCAGGGCGCTGGGTTCGGCGCGAGCCACCAATACGAGCGTAGTGATCGCCGGATCACCCAGAGCCTTTACCGAGTCTTGATATAGTTTTTGTTGGGATTGCAAACCGGCGAGGGGCCCGAGGCAACTGGTGCCTGTGGTATTCTGCTGCATGAAGCCGTCCCAAGCGGATGGCAACGTGAGCAGACGCAAGGTGTGGCCAGTGGGCGCGGTATCGAAGATGACGTGATCGAACTGTGCGGTGGCAACTCGGTCGCCCAGCAATCGCGAGAATTCGTCGAAGGCAGCAATCTCCAAGGTACACGAACCGGAGAATTGCTCTTCCATGCTTTTCACTGCGGCTTCGGGTAGCAGGCCGCGATAGGGACCAACCATCCGTTCGCGATACTCGGCAGCCGACTGCTCGGGATCGAGATTCATGGCGAACAGAGTCGGTATCGTGGGTATGGCGGT
>JADLDX010000767.1 GCA_020846515.1 Pirellulaceae bacterium | reverse complement strand
GGATCATGTTATTGATCACTGCACGGGTCAGTCCATGCAAAGCGCGGCTGGTACGTTCATCGTCTCGACGCGCTACGCTGACGGTCTTTCCGCCTTCGTCTAGCTCGACGGTGACTTCAGGATGGATCTGCCACTGCAGTTTGCCCTTGGGGCCTTCCACGTTGACGGTTCCGTTCTCGATATTGACTTTTACGCCATCGAGGACATCCACCGGTTTTTTTCCAATTCGTGACACGGTTAGGGCCTACCTCTTAGCAAATTTCGCACAACACTTCGCCGCCCAGCTTGTGCTGACGGGCTTCGCGATCGCTGAACACACCGCGGCTGGTACTGATAATACAGATACCCAACCCATTGAGCACCGGACGCAGGTCACGGCTCTTGGAGTAAACGCGACGACCCGGCTTGCTGACGCGTTTGATCTCTTGGATCACGCGTTCGCCGTTAGGGCCGTACTTCAGTTCAATCCGCAATTGCTTAGCCGGATCGCCCTCGACTTCGTGCTCTTCAAAGTCCCAAATGTAACCTTCTCGCTTAAGCACCTCAGCCACACCACGCTTCAGCTGCGATAGCGGTACGTCAACGAATCGACGCTCCACTCGCACGGCATTGCGAATACGTGTCAGCATATCGGCGATAGGATCAGTCATCATGGTGTTCTGTATCCCTTTTCAACTTTACCAGCTAGCCTTACGAACACCCGGAATCAAACCGCCATCTGCCAACTTACGGAAGCAGATACGACAGATACCGAACTTGCGATACACCGCGCGGGGTCGCCCGCACAGCTTGCAGCGATTTTCTCGCCGCGTCGAGAACTTGGGAGTTCTTTTGGCTTTAGCTATTTTGCTTTTGCTCGCCACGGGCTGGTTTCCCCGTCATGGATTAATGTGAAACAAACTCGAATTCTGGTTTTCCTCGGGAGGCCGAAGCCTCGCTGCCGCCGATGGGTAACCCCTGCGGTTGGCATTGGTCAGGACCAAAGTCCTGCTTCTTCTAAAATCAGATCACTCGCAACCACTCTCTGACAACCACTAACTGGCAGTCTTGGGCTTGCGAGCCGCTCGGAACGGCATACCCATCATCTCAAGCAGCAAAAATGCCTGCTCGTTGGTATCAGCCGTCGTACAAATCGTGATGTTCATACCCTGCGGCTTGGTGTACTTGTCAGGGTTGAGCTCTGGGAACACCAAGCTTTCCGACAAGCCAAGGCTGTAATTGCCGTGACCGTCAAATGCTGTGCGGCTAATACCGCGGAAGTCACGCACTCGAGGGAGCACGATGCTGATCACGCGATCCAAAAACTCATACATCCGCTGACGACGCAAGGTCACCTTGCAACCGATCGGCATGCCTTCACGCAGTCGGAAACCGGCAATCGAATGCTTCGAAAGCGTGATCACTGGCTTCTGACCTGTGATGTCGGTCATGGCGTCGACCGCGATCTCAAGGTTCTTCTTGTCCGCTACCGCCGAACCCACACCCATGTTGACCACAATCTTGGTCAAGCGGGGCAGGGCCATCGGGTTGGTGATTCCCAGTTCCTGCGCTAGGGCAGGACGAATCTCAGTTTCGTACCGTTCTTTTAAACGTGGGGTCATGACTCACAGCTTATTGTTTGGCATACTTCGGATTGGCTGGCGAGAGCGTACCCAGGCTGGCACCGCTCTTCTTGGCATAACGCTCTTTGCTGCCGTCGGCCAAGTATCGCACGCCCACGCGGGTAGGCTTTTGCGTCTTGGGACACAACATGGCTACATTGGCCATCGGGATGGCCGACTCTTTGGATAACCGTCCGCCCTGCGGATTCTTCTGGCTCTTCTTGACGTGCTTGTAGACGCGATTGACGCCTTCTACAACCACGCGATGGCCTTCACGGTCCACCTTCAGTACCTTGCCGCGTCGGCCTTTGTTGGCACCGGCGGTCACTATTACTTCGTCACCAATTCGGATTTGCATTTCTAAACTACCTCACTCGCCAAGCTGACGATCTTCATGAAGTTGCGATCACGAAGTTCACGAGCGACGGCGCCGAAAATACGCGTCCCGCGTGGATTGGAATCCTTGTCGATCAAGACAACTGCATTGCTATCAAAGCGAATGTAGCTGCCATCAACTCGACGCGTGGGCTGCTTGGTACGAACCACTACGGCTCGCACAACAGCCTTCTTCTTGATTTCACTGCCAGCAATCACGCTTTTTACAGAGCAGATGATAACATCACCCAGCCCTGCATAGCGTCGGCGCGAACCGCCAAGCACCTTGATACACATCACTTCACGTGCACCGGTGTTGTCAGCAACCGCCAGTCTGGTTTCCTGTTGGATCATGGCTTATGGATTTCGCAAAATCGAATGATCGGAAAAATTACGTTTAACTGTCTAAACTACTAACCTGCTCAGCAACTGATCGGTTGATCAATCACCTTAAGTCGCACTGGGCGCGTCGGTTTCGCCTTGCAGCGTTTCCAGGGTCTGGATCAACTCTTCACCAGTCTGGCTGCGACGAGCGATCCGCAGGGCGGCGACGTCAACTTCTTTGTTCTTCTCGACGATCCGCAACAGCGTCCAGCGCTTCAGGCGGCTGAGCGGACGACTCTCTTGGATTTCGACCAGTTCACCCACAGCCGATTCGTTGTTTTCATCATGCACGTGGCACACGGTACGACGACGAATGTACTTGCCGTACTTGGCGTGGCGTACCAAGCGGTTGATTTCCACTCGACGAGTCTTAGCGCACTTGTCGCCGGTCACCACACCTGTCAATATTCGCGCTGGCATAAGGCTAGCCTGTTACGTTCGTTCTACTAATGGAAGCTGTTAATGTCTTTTCACTTACCTGGGGCTGTCCGACTGCGTGAGCATTGTTCGCTGGCGAACTGGTTCACCACGAGCCAAGCTCCGCGGGCGGGGGGGCCCGCGTCCTACCGCTTACCTCGAGCACGCTCGGTCTGCAGCGTACGCACGCGAGCGATCAATCGGCGATTGCGTCGCAGTTCGCTAGGCGCATCCAACTTTTCAGTTTGCGATTGGACTCGCATACGGAACAGCAGGTTGGCCGCTTCTTTGGCGGTCAAGTCCAGTTGTTCGTCGCTCATCTCTCTCAGTTCCGAAGCCTTCATCACAATCTGCTCCTGGCAGGTTTGGCAAGTTTCCTCTGGGAGGAACCGGGGGCAAACGCCCTCCGGCTGATCTCTCTAAGGCCACGTGCACGATCTTCTTTTTGACTAAGCCGGACGTCGACGACACAGACGAACTGGTATCGGCATCTTGGCTGCCAGACGTGCAAAGCACACCTTAGCTTGTTCTTCAGTTACACCAGCAAGTTCATACAAAACGGTGCCCGGCTTGATAACCGCCACCCAATGTTCCGGCTCGCCCTTACCTTTACCCATGCGCGTTTCGAGCGGCTTGGATGAGATTGGCTTGCTAGGGAACACGCGAATATACAACCGACCTTCACCGCGCACATACTGTTGTGCTGCGATACGGCCGGCCTCGATCGTCCTGGCTTTGATCCACCCGCCTTGGGTGGCCTGCAGGCCAAAGTCGCCGAAGACGACTTTGTTACCACGAGTCGCGTTACCTTTTATACGCCCTCTTTGGCTTTTTCGATGCTTGACCCGCTTGGGCATCAGCGCCATCGCTCGAGTCTCCCGCGTAAGTACCTTGATTAACCCAGACTTGAACCCCAATGTTGCCTTGCGGTGTAGCCGCTTCAGCAAATCCGTAATCGATCTTGGCTTGCAGGGTGCTCAGCGGCAGCGAACCAGCGTTGGCCTTTTCGCGGCGAGCCATTTCAGCTCCACCCAATCGGCCGGCCAGTTGCACCTTGATACCCTTGGCACCTGCATCCATCGTCGTTTCAATCGCCCGCTTCATCGTTCGGCGGAAATTGGCTCGCTTGGCCAGTTGCTGAGCAATATCCTCTGCTACCAACTGGGCCATGATCTCTGGTCGTGAGACCTCTTCAATTTTCAAAGTAACCCGACGTCCACTCAGCGACTGCAACTCTTCTTGCAACGCTTCAACGTCTTGGCCCTTCTTACCGATAATGTAACCAGGCCGAGCCACGAACAGCATCACGCGCACTTCGTCCCGCGTCCGTTCGATCTCAATGCGATCGATACCGGCACTGCGATACTGCTGACCCTTCTTCGGGTGATTCTTTATAAAGTGTCGGATCCGATGGTCTTCAACCAACAGGTCCGCAAACTCTTGCTTGGAGGCATACCAACGGCTTTTCCAACCGATCACCACCCCGGTGCGAAAGCCGATTGGATTAACTTTTTGTCCCATATGGATTACTCGCTCTTACATTTCTTCCAGCGACTTGAGCACCACCGTAATATGCGCTGTGCGCCGCAGGATGCCGTAGGCCATACCGCGAGCACGAGGGCGAATACGCTTGAACATTGGACCACCATCGATCCGCGCATCGGTAATCACCAGCTCTTCAACCGGTGCCGATCGGCCCTTGTTTTGTTCAGGGTCTTGCGCGTTACCCACCGCACTCTGCAGTACCTTCTCCAGCATCCGCGCTCCGCGGTGCGGTTGATACTTCAAAATATTGAGGGCTTCATCCGCAAACTTTCCACGGACCAAGTCGGCCAGCGGTCGCACCTTGCGGGCACTTATACGTGCGAATTTATGTGTTGCTCGGAACGCCATGTTCGCGTCCTCTCCCATTGCAAAAACGCTAGGTACCGCTTACTTCTTGCCACCCTTGCCACCGTGGCTACGGAAAGTTCGCGTCGGAGCGAACTCACCCAATTTGTGACCAACCATGTCTTCGGTCACAAACACCTTCGTATGCTGCTTGCCGTTATGCACCATGAACGTTACCCCCACGAACTCAGGCACGATCGTGCATCGACGCGCCCAAGTCGTAATGGCAGCCCCAGTACCCGCCTCCTGAACCTTCACCACTTTCGTGTAAAGCTTCGGATCGACAAACGGACCTTTTTTTGCTGAACGACCCATAGGGTATTCCACTCTGGCACAAGTTAACTGACTGAATCAAATCTTTTGGGCAACTGGCTTAAGCCGCCCTATCGTCCGGCACCGCCGTGACGTTAATTACTATCGCAATTTCAACTGACCATAACGTCGCGACTTGCGGCGGCGAATGATCGATGAATTACCTGGCTTACGCGGCCGACGAGTTGCTCCACCCTTGGCCGACTTACCTTGCGGACTAACCGGATGGCGACCACCCTTGGTTCGACCTTCACCACCACCGTGCGGGTGATCGATCGGGTTCATGGCTGTACCGCGAACGTAAGGACGAATCCCTTTCCATCGGTTACGACCCGCTTTACCAATCACCACTGCGTTGTGATCAGGATTACTGGCGCGACCAATCGTGGCTCGGCAATTACCAGGCACACGTCGAATTTCACCGCTAGGCAAAGACAACTGAGCCCAATCACCTTCGCGAGCCATCAAGGTAGCCAGAGTACCAGCACCTCGACAAAGCACACCACCACGACCAGGCTGCATCTCTATGCAGAAAACTTCCGTTCCGGCAGGCATGAACTTCATCGGCATGCAATTACCGGCCTTCGGCGGCGCATCGGCACCGTTCTGCACTGTATCGCCAGCCTTTTGGCCATCGGCAGCAATCACATATCGCTTTTCACCATCGGCGTACACCAACAACGCAATCCGGCTCGACCGACAAGGGTCGTACTGGATCGAATCCACCTTGGCCGGAATACCGTCTTTATCACGCTTGAAATCGATGATCCGGTACTGCTGCTTGTGACCACCACCGCGATGCCGGGCCGTGATCTTGCCCTGATTGTTACGTCCGCCCTTTTTCTTCTGACGCTCCAAGAGCGCCTTCTCGGGCTTGGCACCAGGCGTCAGCTCAGCGAAATCGCTCACCGACGCATTGCGGCGCCCAGCTGAAGTTGGTCGGTACTGTCGAATACCCATCGTTCGAAACCTTTAAACTCTACACTCTTTGTTCGCAACACGAGCCTTAGCCGACAACCAGCCCCTAGAAGAAGTCGATCTTGCTGTCAGCACCTAGCTTGACGATCGCCTTCTTCCAAGTGCGGGTCGCACCCTGCCGATTTCGGAAGCGACGAGCTTTACCCAGTCGATTCTGAGTACGCACGGCCTCCACCTTCACATTGAACAACTCTTCCACCGCCGACTTAACTTCCAGCTTGGTGGCCATCGGATGAACTTCGAACGCATAGGCATTGTGCCGCGTAGCGCGATGCACACCCTTTTCAGTAACCAGCGGACGAAGAATCACTTGATGCGACTCAAGCTTCACTCCACCGACCGATTCCTTCGCTGTTTTACTCATCAGAATCACCTAAACTTATTCCAACCCAAGAAACCACTACCAGCCACTCTCACAGGCAAAACCCTAAGCCGCCGTGGTCTTGGTTTCCAATTTTGACTTGATCGCTTCGACCGCACTCTTGGTCAACAACACTCGCCTAGGACGCAGCAGCAAGTGTGCATTCAGATCCGCGACGGGACTGATCGTCAAACCAGGAATATTGCGACCGCTCATGTATACATTGGGCGACAATTCGCCAGTAGCCAACAACGTCGTCTGACCAGCCAACCCCAGAGCCTTCAGCACGCTGGCCAACTCTTTCGTCTTTGGCGCGGCCATATCCAAACTATCGACCACGACGACCTGGCCACCAATCAAACGCGAGGCAATGGCCATGCGAGTAGCGGCTCGGATCGCCTTCTTGGGCAACCGATAGTAAAAGGAGCGCGGACGCAACTGCATGGCATGACCACCGCCACGCCGCTGCGGAGCTCGCCGAGAACCAACACGCGCATTGCCCGTACCCTTTTGGCGATACAGCTTCTTGGTCGAACCAGAAACTTCACCGCGAGCCTTCGTACGCTTGGTACCCAAACGCAGATTGGACTGATACATCACGACAACGTCGTGCAGCAATTGCTTGCTTATCTTCGGAGCAATAGCCGCTGGATCGATATCGATCTTACCGACCTCAGCACCACTGCGATCATAGACAGGAAGAGTAACCATTGTTTCGTTCCAGCCAAACCCTGCTCTAACCACCCGAAACCCGAGACCACTTCAGCCGAGACTCAAACATCTCGGCCGGAGAACACCACCTGACCAACCGCACTCAGCCAACCTTGTTGGTCTCGCGGACCACAACATACCCACCAGCCGGACCAGGCACCGAACCGTGAACCAGCACCAAATTGTTCTCAGCATCCACGCGAGCAACCTGCAGATTGCGACTGGTCATCTTGTCATTACCATAGCGACCAGCCATCTTCTTGCCGCGAAAAGTACGACCAGGGTAGGTATTCATACTGGTACCACCACCGTGGCGATGAACCTTCTTGACACCGTGCGTGGCTCGCTGGCCTTTGAAATTGTGACGCTTCATCACGCCGGCATAACCACACCCCTTGGTCACACCCGTCACATCCACAGCCTTGACGCCATCGAGAATGCCAGCCGATACAACAGCACCAACCTCGACACCCTCCACAGGGCCACGCAGTTCGCGCACAAATCGCTGTGGCTCGCAGTCAGCCTTCTTAACAGGCTCAACACCCGCCACTGCCAACTGCTTCGAACGCTTGCTGCCAATGCTGGCAACATGGCCGCGCTCACTACGACTAGAGAGTCGCCGCGGCTTATCAAGAAACCCAAGCTGAATCGCTTCGTAACCATCGCGCTCGAGGGTTCGCAACTGCAACACACGACATGGACCAACCTCAATGACAGTCACCGAAACGGCGGTGCCATCTTCCCGGAAAATCTGCGTCATGCCGACCTTACGGCCGAGTATACCTTTTGCCATCGCTCTATATTCCCATCGAAACGCTTGCACCCAAGGACCCGCAAACTGGAAGGACCAACCCTCCAGCCACCGTTACCTCGAGAGCTTCCGTGTCATAACTGAATCCAAAATTTCGCCAATAAACAAAACCACAATCAACACATCGACCAACCACGCCAGCCCACCGAAGCAGGCCAACCCAGACAGACCGACCAGGCAAAACAACCTAGACCAAGCTGACACCGCCAGCTAAGCCTCAAGCCGCTATCAGCGACCAGCTGTTGCCTTGATCTTGATGTCCACACCAGCCGGCAAACTCAACTTATTGAGCGCCTCAATGGTGCGGGCAGTTGCTTGCTTGATATCAATCAAGCGTTTGTGAGTACGAATCTCAAACTGCTGACGCGCTTTCTTATCGATGTGCGGTCCCGATAGAACCGTATATCGCTCGATGCGAGTCGGCAAAGGAATCGGCCCGTGCACTTCGGAATGCGTCCGTTTGGCCGTTTCCACGATTTCCTGAGCACTCTGGTCGAGGACAGAATGATCGTAGGCTTCCATTCGGATTCGTATTACTTCGTGCGATCCACCGGACACAGGTGAGCCCTTCTGAAGAGACTGTTCGTATCGGCAAAAATTACCTTACCAATCAAGCGATTATGCCAACCCATACATGAGTTAGGAATCACAAAATTGGAAGCGAGCGAGTTTAAGACCAGCCGGACTGACAGTCAACGCCAAAAGAGAAGAGCAGGGATAAGTTTTTTCCGTTCCAGGCCTATTTGCGATCGAAGGAGGACTGCGCCGGGAGGAAAGTGGGACAAAGAAATCACACTGCTGCTTGATCTCCATCACCGGAATCTCAGCCAGGAGCTGCTATACTCCTGTCATACTTGTTTCCTGTCCGTCCCATTTCCTGTCCATCCCATTTCTTGTCCATCCCATTTCTTGTCCATGCGACTACTTGTCCATCCCAGCGACAGTCACCGACAGTTCCCAACT
>JADLDX010000766.1 GCA_020846515.1 Pirellulaceae bacterium | reverse complement strand
CAAATGCTCGGATACCAGCTCTTTGGCTAACCAATCCAGCAGTGGTTGGTTGGATGGAAATCCGCCTTGAAATCCAAAATCCTCTTCGGTGCTAACCAGGCCACGCCCCATCACATTGGCCCAGTAACGATTGGCAATGACTCGAGAGACCAGTGGATGATTAGGCTCAAACAGCCAATTTGCCAGTTGCAATCGATCCTTGGGTAGTTGGCGACTAACCGGCCGCAGAAACTCAGGCACGGCGGGCTGGACGGTTTCGCGCGGATTCAAAAATTCACCGCGATGATACCGATGAGTCTCACGGACGAATCCACTGGGTCTGGGGCGCATGATCATCGTCGTCGCAAACTTGGGCCGCGACTTGCGCAGCGCCTCGATGCGCGCATTCACGGGGCCGAGTTCGGGTGCTTGCGAAAGATAGTGCTCCCACACAGGTCCTGAATCCGCGGCCAGTTCGCTTCGCACCGCCGACTGATGGATCGTGTTCTGCAACTCGGGTGATAGCGTCGCAGTCGCTTGGCCGACTTGTTTCGAATCGGTTGCCCACAAACGCACGCGGCCGATCGGCGAAGCATAATAGCGCTCGAACAATAATCGCAACGTCACGGCCGACGCATCGGTCAGTGGTTTGTCTAGAGCTACGACCATGCGATGCGCCTGGCCTTGTTGACCGTCGATCGACCAACCCGTCAACGGATCGCCATCCAAACTCTTGGCCGCTTCGCGACCAGCCAGTGCAAAGTCAACCCAGGCCTCGCGAATCTTGATGGCCGTGGAACTTTGGCCCAGCAAATTGACTTCACTCAAGAAAAAGTCACCAATTGGTCCTTCGTAATAAGTGCGGCCAGGCCCACGTCTGGGCAGCGATGCATCGGGCAAGCCTTCGATCATGATGGCCGTTGTTTCGGCAGGCAGGTCGGACAGATCGAACAGATACTCATCGCGTTTGGAAATATCACCGATCGCTAAAAATGATCCATCGGATTGAGGCTCCAATCGGGCCATGTTCGCTTGAACTCGGTCCGGCTTGAGCAACCGCCACTGCGCGACCGATGGACGCGTGGTTTGCAGCCACTTTTGATAGGCCTGACGCAGATGTTCCCTACGCAGTTGTGCCAGTCCATTGGGAGCGGGACTGGCCAGTCCCAATGACAGTTCAAAGCCACGTAACAAATGCGAGCCGCCCAACTGCTGCTCAAGCACCAGCGCCAGGCTGCCCTTCGATGGCCATGGCACCGGCTGGCTCAGATACCAGGTGATCTCGCAGGGCATGCCTGCGTGACCAGCCACTCCCCAGCCACTCTTGTCATCATCGTCTAATGTGCCTCCGGCCTCATAACTAGCCTGCTCAAACGAAGCAGACGCGCTGCTGAACGCCAACTTGCCAAGCTTTAATGTCGAGTCATCAGCCTGGACCGAACGCAGCCGCGCACGCGTGATGACAAAATTGTCCGTCTTGCTCCAACCCAGCGACTTCTTGGACTGCGCATCACCCACAGCCCGCAAGCGAATAGCCACTAAACTGCCGCCTGGCGTGAAACTCGACTGCGCCGATAGTTCTATAGTGGTGATATCCTTCGCCGGTGGTTTACCCGAGGATTGCCAGCGCTGGTTGTCGGCCTTTGACCACGTCAAACCTGCTGAGTCCGAGGAGTTAGGTGAGTCTGAGGTTTCTGCCAGGCCAGACACGCTGAGCACGCCAGCCGGTATCCACTGCGTCGCCTCACTGGGTAGCGGAAACTCGTCCGCTCGCTGGGCCATGAGGGCGGAAACTTGTGAATCGACCTGCTGTTGCTTCAAAGCGATCTCTGGATCGATGACTTCCAAGTCTGGCTCTTCAGCATTATTGAGCAACGCCATGAGCGCGTAGTAATCCTGTTGAGTGATCGGATCGTATTTATGATCGTGACACTGCGCGCAGCCCATGGTCAGTCCCAGCCAGGCAGTGCTGGTCGTATTGACGCGGTCGACCATGGCGTAATACCGATACTCCAATGGGTCGATACCGCCTTCTTCATTGATCATCGTGTTGCGATGGAAACCGGTAGCCACCAGATCGGATTGCGAAGCATTGGGCAACAAATCACCCGCCAGTTGCTTGATGGCGAAGTCGCTCAGCGGCATATCGGAGTTGATTGCCGAGATCACCCAATCACGATAGGGCCAGATCGAACGCGGTCGATCTTTTTCGTAACCGTTGGTATCGGCGTAGCGCGCCAGATCGAGCCAACGTCGTCCCCACCGTTCGCCCATGGCCGGTGAGGCCAGCAAGCGATCGATCACGCGCGAGCGCGCATCGGGACGACTATCTCGCACAAAACGCTGGACCTCTTCATATTCAGGCGGCAGTCCTACCAGATCCAACCAAACGCGACGAAGCCAGGTCGCCGAATCGGCTGGCGGTGCCAATGTCAAACCTGCGGCGGCCGCCGAATGCGCTACCAGGACATCGATCGGATTGGCCGGTGCCCCATGGTTAACCCCTTGGTTAGCCCCATTGAAGGCAATTGGCTGCTCGGTAGGCGAGGGCAGGGCGGGCGGGACCGGCGTTTGAAAGGCCCAGTGTTGTGTGTATGTGGCCTGACTATCGACCCAACGCCGCAGTATTTCGATTTGAGCCGGCTCCAAATGCCGCTTGGTGCTGGGCGGCGGCATCACACTATCCGGATCAGCGGAAGTAATTCGACGAATCAATTCACTCTCAGCGGCTTTCCCTGGAACGATCGCTGGAGTTTGGGAATCGCCACCCTCAAGCGCACTAGCGCGATCATCCAAACGCAAGCCACCTTGCCGCGACTTCTCGTCCGGACCATGGCACTTGAAACAATGCTGCGAAAGGATAGGGCGCACATCACGAGCAAAGTCCGGTGACTGGGCGGAAGCGTGAAAGGCCAGCCCCAACACAACTGCCCAGCATGACCACGAATTGAATGTCCGATACATGACAATACCGCTGCTTTCTTTCGGCCGAGCCGATTAAGCCCAGGGCCTAGACCTCTTCGGCGACTACTGGGTTGGTCAATGCGCCAATCTTCTCGATGTCAATGGTCACGGTATCGCCTGGCTGTAGGAAAACAGGCGGTTTGCGCGCGCTGCCAACGCCATGCGGCGTACCGGTCAAGATCACGGTGCCGGGCAACAACACCGTGCTGCCGCTGAGGAATTCGATCAAGGCAGGTACATCGAAGATCATATCGTTGGTATTCCAGTCCTGCATGACTTGGCCATTGAGGAGCGTGCGAATGGCCAAAGCATTGGGGTTAGGTATCTCGTCGGGTGTAACCAGGCATGGCCCCAACGGACAAAACGTGGAAAACGTCTTGCCTCGACACCACTGCGAACCACCCCATTTCATCTGCCAGTCGCGGGCACTGACATCATTGGCACAGGTGTAACCGAGAACATAATCCATGGCCTGTTCGCGCGAGACGTTATGACATCGCTTGCCGAGGACCACAGCGAGTTCGCATTCGTAATCGACCGCATCACTGCGCAGTTTTCGCGGCAACACAATGGGCTGCCCCGGATCTTGAACAGCACCACAGTTCTTCATGAAAACGACCGGCTGCTCCGGAATGGGCTGCTTGCCTTCCTCTGCGTGGCGACGATAGTTCAAGCCAATGCAAATGATATCGACCGGCTTGACTGGTGCCAGCCAACGGGCCACGACGATCTTTCGGCCTGTATCCTGCCAGGGGCCAAACCCATCTCCTACCAGTTCTGTCACCGATTGATCTGAATGCAGCGAGCCCCAAAGTTCAAGACCGCGTTCGTCAATTACTCGCACCAGCTTCATCGTAAGGGCTTTCCAGGAATGATACGGATGGCAACTCGGATTCGTTCAGTTCAACGGGTAACTCAACGGCTGTTCAACAGTATGGAATGTGGGCGGCTACTGGCAAGAGGCCCGGACGCGGGGGTAACTGAAGTGGGCGACGCAGCGGGCAATTCAGCGGGCAACCCGGGGAGCGAT
>JADLDX010000765.1 GCA_020846515.1 Pirellulaceae bacterium | reverse complement strand
TCGGCAACTGGATTCTGGAAGAGCCCATCCACTTCTTCGACTTGGCGCGCTGGTATATGCAATCGCTGGGCGAACCGATCGCGGTAACGGCTAGGGCCAAAGCGCGTAATGCTCAGCACCCTGAACTGACCGACAACTTTAGTGCCATCTTGGATTTTCCCGGTGGTGCTTACGCGGTGATCAGTCAGACACTCAGCGGCTTTGAACATCACCAGGTGGCCAAGATCACTGGTTCAACCGGAGCGTTATGGGCCAGTTGGAGTGGTGCTATGGATCGCACTTTTACTCCCGAGTTCTTCTTGAAGTACCACAATGGTTCGGAGGTGACGACCGTCGATTGTGGTGGACCAGCGGGGGAAGTGTACGAGCTGGTCTTGCAGTTGGAACGCATGAGCCAGGCGGTTCGATCAGGAGTTGCGCTGCATGCTGACGGTCACGATGGAGTCTGGGCGGTCCATATGTGCGAAGCCGCAGCCCAGTCGGCCGCTAGCGGCCAATCCGTTGCATTGGTTGGCCAACGCCACTTTTGATCAGCCAGGTCAATCATCAAGAATAACGTGCGTTTAAATGGAATCCGTTTATGACTCAACCAGTTGCCTGGTATCGTGAGGTCACGCGCTATCAGTGGCTGGTGCTGGTCATTGCATCGTTGGGTTGGGTGTTTGATGCCTTCGAAGGTCAGTTGTACAACATCACGCGGGCCGACATGTTGCCGGCCCTGCTACACGTCGCGCCAGATCATGCGAGCGTAAAAGTTTGGGGTGAACGCTTCTTAGGTATCTTTCTGCTCGGTGGCACACTCGGCGGATGGGTGTTTAGTTCGTTGGCAGACCGCTGGGGTCGCAAGCCGGTGATGGCGCTGACGATCCTGTGTTATTCGGTGTTCTCAGGCCTTACGGCACTGGCCACCGAAGTCTGGCATGTGGGCGCCTTGCGATTTTTAGTAGCCATGGGGGTGGGCGGCGAGTGGGCTGTGGGCGCAGCTCTGGTGGCCGAAGTGTTTCCACCGCGAGCTCGAGAAAGAGCCAGCGTGATCTTTCACGCGACGAGCGTCTTCGGACTTTGGCTAGCCGCCAGTGTTGGTCTCTGGGTCGGCTCGCAGTGGCGATATGCATACGTGGTCGGTGTGATCCCTGCGCTGTTGGTCTTTTGGGTGCGGGCAGGTTTGAAAGAACCGGAAGCTTGGCGCACGGCCAAAGAAACCAAGTCGGATCAACTGGGCAGCTTTCGCGAATTGTTAGGTGATCCACGCTGGCGCAGGCGAGCGATCGGCGGCGCGCTGTTGGCCATGGTGGGTCTAGCCACGTTTTGGGGCGTGGTCATCGCTGGTCAAGACTTGTCGGCTGCTTTATTAAAGCAACTCGGTGACCCGAACTTCGGCGATAAATCCAAAATTGCCTTCGGCTTCATTCAAACGGCTGGAGCCGGCATTGGCATGCTCGCCTTCGGTCCGCTCAGCAGTCGCTGGGGACGACGCAGTACGTTTGCCATGATGCATGTGTGTGCTCTGGTCATGACCATCGTGATCTGCACCGTCCCGTTTCACTTTCAAAGCTACGCGTTGATGTTATGCTTGCTGCCGATCTTCGGCTTTTTTGCGCAAGGTATTCATGCCGGTTACGCGCTCTACTTCCCTGAACTCTTTCCGACTCATCTGCGCGCGACCGGGGCTGGCTTCTGCTTTAACACCGGTCGCATCCTGGCCGCGCCAGTTTTGATCTGGCTATCGGCCGAACTCAAACGTGTATTGGATCTGCGCGTGGCCGAAATGACCTTAGGCATGTTGTTTCTGGTAGGACTGGTCGTCCTACCCATGCTGCCCGAGACCAAAGGCGAAGACCTGCCGGAGTGATTCCCAAAAAAGGGGCAACGCTGTGAAGCATTTTAGAAGCGGAACGGCGCAAGCCGTCCGGTATACCCCGGTAGTTATAGGAACCGGAGGGCTTGCGCCCAACCGCTACAAATGCCGGGTTTCACGAGCAAAAATGCTTCACAGCGTTGCCAAAAAGGGGGCAGGCCTATTTTCGGCGCGTTTCTACTTCATCAGTTCAGCCAGCTTGGGGCTGATTGCATCGGCCCAAATTTGGTAGCCACCGACCGACAGATGCAAGAAATCGGGCATGATCTCCTTGCTGAGCGAGCCATCGGGTTGCAGGAACTTGTCACCGATGTCCAAGTAATGGATATGCTTGCCATCATCCAGTTTGGCGATGGTCATATTGACCTGTTTCAGCTTGTCGCGGGCCGCGTTGTTTTCGGCTTTCTCACCACGTGGGAAAACGGCCAGCAGTAAAATCTTGGCTTGTGGTTGTTTGCTGCGGACCGTCTCGACGATCTTGGTAATACCGGCAGCGATGCCTTCGGCAGAATCGCCACCCGCATTGTTGGTGCCGATCATAATCACCACCGCCTTCGGCTTGATGACTTCTAGTTCACCGTTGGTGATGCGCCACAAGACGTGCTGAGTGCGGTCGCCGCCGATACCGAAGTTCGCAGGCTTGTACTGTCCGAACGCTTTGTCCCAAACATCTTTTTTGCTATTCCAACCAGCGGTAATCGAGTCGCCCAAGAAGACTAGTTGGGCAGTACCCTCTTGAGCTGTCTTGACGAATTTTTCGTGAGAGGTTTGAAAACCTGGATTGACTTTACCGTCAGCGCCCATTTTGGGTGCTGCCACATCGGGCGCTTGAGCAGGTGCCTTGGCGACAGCCGCTTGCTTCTGCGCCATCAGTGGTGACTGTAGTGCCACGGTAAAAGTAAACAACGCGACCAGGAAGAGCTTCCGCATGATGTAAAGATCCTAAGTGAAGGGAAGTGAGGTGGGAACGGTCGACGTGCTGGGATGCACGTGCGATGAAGGTATCTAATCTAGCAGGTCAAACCTCAAAAACCCAGTACAATACGCCATAAGCACCGTTGACTTGCTTGGTAACCTCCTTGTTCCCCACGACTAGATAGAAGCTCATTATGGGTATTTCACCAGCGCTACAGTTTCATAGGCTACTGTTCGTCGTTTGGGCTTTCAGCATACTTGCGGCGCCAGTCGGCCAACTCTTCGCTGCTGATAAACCGAACGTCTTGTTTTTGTTCGCTGATGACTTTACTTATGAAGCCGTCTCAGCCTTTGGTCATACAGATATTGAAACGCCCAACTTGGACAAATTGGCGGCGCGTGGGACGACTTTTACCCATGCCTACAATATGGGTTCCTGGAGCGGGGCCGTATGTGTGGCCAGTCGCAACATGTTGCTGACCGGGCGCAGTGTCTGGCGGGCAGAGAAGATCGCTGGGTCGACTGAAAAGGAGCGGCAGGCGGGGCGACTCTGGCCGCAACTGATGGCCCAAGCAGGCTACGATACTTACATGACCGGCAAGTGGCATATTCAAGC
>JADLDX010000764.1 GCA_020846515.1 Pirellulaceae bacterium | reverse complement strand
CGCACGCACCCTCCCCGAAAACACAGGCTGCAGTAGCGCCTGTTTTTTCGACCCTCCCAAAGGGGAGGCTTAGTTCGAGACCACTTCCCAGAGAACGCCTTCTCCTGTTCCGTCACCACGGAAGTGGATCACGCGATTGTGCTGCTTGCGGTTGAGACATTTAATCGTGTCGCTCAAACGGCGTTTCGCATCCTGCTCGGGTTGCAGAGGCAAGGGATCATCAATGCGCGCCGGCCAGCTCTCCTCTTCAAATACCGACAAGACGGCTTCTTGATTGGCCGCTTCCCATTTGAAATGCTTTACCAATAAACCTTTAAACGACAGCGTTCGACGGTCAGCATCCCATTTCGGAAGGACATCGCATTGATTGCCTTGCGTCTCACCAGGTCGCTGAACATGGCAATCAAGGTTGCATTCGCTCGCGTGGTGGCCCAAACTGTCACGCAAGCTTCCGAATGTTGAGTGGTGATTCAGGCTCGGCACACGGTTGGTACGTTCGAGCGGCGTTTCAAAAGATGCGACGGACACGCCGTCTTCGGTCAGCACAAAACAACTGCCTGCCGGGAATACCAAATCGCCCGTCGGACGGAACGTGCGACCGTCTTCCTCCTCCTGCGTCACTTCGCGCATATGCTTAACCAATCCCATGCGCACCAACCAACGCAAATCATTATTGTGTAAACCAAGCTCCTTCAGTCGCTCGATTTCAGTCGCAAACTCCCATTTGTTCCCGCTGGTTTCCTGAGCATAAACATAGGCATCATGTAGTTCACCCAACGCAACCACAATGCGCTTCGGCATATTCAAACTACTCGAACCCACAATTCGATCCATGGTGCTCTAACAACCAAGAGAGTTCCCAACGCTGAATATGTGTTTTTGACCTAACCCCCAATGTAGCAGCGACTATTTGCAAAGCAATGAGTATTATTACCATGCTAATGGTTTAACCAACGGAAACTTGAGTGGATATAACCCTTGTCGCGTCTGTCCCAATCTACTTTTAGTTCAGCTCAAGACATGATAGTCCGGCCTAAGATATGACCGGGCGCGTCAATTCGGCGGTACCCACCCAGCGGGGAGATATCAATGTCCAAAAATCTCTGGCCAATTGGGCAGTGACGAAAGCTGCGGGTAGCCAACCATAACCGTGGTCTCCCCATTGGCTACCCCAGGAACTGCGAATCAGGATCGCGTCGCGTCCGGGACCAAAATATTGCTCTTGGTAACCCACGGCCACGACGGCTTGGCCACCTAAAACAGCATCCAATTCAGGCCGATAGAGTATTTCGCCGACTTCTGTTAGGGATGCCGGCACAGAAAAGCCAAAAGCGACCGGAAACCCAGCCGCCAAAAAGGATTTCATAAGGCGCCAAGTCGATTGGCCATCGGCGTTGGGTGTATCCAACCGAAAATAGGTGAGATCCGGGAAACGTTCCGCTGCGGCATAAAAAAAGGATTCAGGTTCAACTGCAAAGCGTTCCACTTCATAGGGCCAGTAGTCCTCGGCGGGTACTCCACATCGGACTAAGGATTTTAAGGTCGATCGCAAATCTACCCCGCGATCATTAGTGGTTGATATACCTTTATCCAAAAGATTGCGCGTCGTTTTGTATAGAAATAGGGTCGATCCATGAAATGCGATGCCCTGAATACGACGTTGAAAATATTCAACCAACCCAATGACAGCAAATGCCACCGAGGCATTTAAGGTGCCTTGATCTGCCACTGAAGGAAAGTAGCAGCCATCCTCGTCACGTCGCAGATCGACCGACACGGGCAAAGAATCAAACGTCAAGTACTCAGTAGGCAACTGCTCAAGCCAGCGTGTAACCAGTGGGCTGCGCGTGTTGTAGTCGCGAGCATCCGGCAAATCTGGCTGCCAACCCATGCCGCGTGGCCGCTTATGTGACATGCTGGTTCTCGCGATTCACACACCATAGCGCTGAACACCATTAGCACTTTCGACGCTGATGAACCTACGACGCTTACGCGCCTGGGCCAATTAAAGCATACTTCGCCAAGCCAGCTACGGACGCGACAGGGAATGCAAGCGTTGCGCTAACCGGCTTACCGGTGCAGCCTACCTGAAGCGTTCCGTATCGCGCCCCTCACCCGAGGTTAGACTCCACTGCAGCGCATCGTTGCCGACTGATTTAGCTATTTTGTAACTGGCCACACGGAGTCACTGTGATGCTTAAGGCTTGCAGACTTGCATCGATCGTCATGGCGGTCACCGCCTTGGTTTGGCATGACAGCTGCCACAACAGTTGCTACAGCGCAGGCCAGGCACCCGAAGGTGGCCAGACACCAGCAACTGAGCCAACTTCTGCGCCAGCGACTCCCGCTGCTCCTGCAACTTCAGCGCCTCTCAATCCTGCTGGCACACCAGCTACGGACACTGCACGCGGTAGTTACGGCAGCAGCTATGACGGCTATGCCCAGTACAGCAACTGGGACCAATATCGTGTTGCAGCTTGCTCTGATCCTGGTTACGGGCAGAGCGAAGGGCAAGGATATGGGCAAGGTGCTGCGGGCAAGTTCAATCCACAAGCAGCTATTGGTATGGATACCTGGTATTACTGGACTGGTGGTAACCAGTTCTTCTTTCGCGGCATGACGCGACGCACCAAGGGCAATGTCGACTTTGTGCGATTGCTGGCCCAAACTCCCCGCACCGAACGCTTTCAGAAATTAGGCATGGTCAACGATCCGAGTTGTGAGCCCTCCACGACTCCAGATGAGTTTGGCTTGACGGTGCTGGACAAGTGGAAAGATGAAGAACGCGAGTCATGGGAGGCCGCGCTGACTCGAACCTACCCAGACATTGAAGAGCGTCTGGTGGTAAAGGCCATGCTTGGCGAACCGACCGGTGTGATTGGCTTGCGCAAGTTTCCCAATCCACTCTTTCCCGAGTCTGATCGAGAAACATGGAAGAGCGGTGCTGGATTAAAGCAGTATTTGCTCGAACCCGCCAAATACGAACCGCCCTATTTGATCGGCATGTCTTGCGCACTATGCCATGTTGCCTTCGAACCAACGCGGCCCCCCAAATCGATTGTGAACCCACAATGGCACGAGCTATCGGCCGTTATCGGTAACCAGTTCATCGATGAAGGGCAGATGTTTACTCAAAAAATTACGCCTGACAATTTCTTCTGGCAAATCGCCCACGCTCAGCAAGCTGGAACATCCGACACGTCGCGTATCTCCAACGACATGTTCAATAATCCTAACGCCATCAATGCGATTTACCAATTCCAGGCACGCACCGACATTCGCTCTTATGAACGTATCAGCGACGCCCAGGCCGTCATCATCAAGGAATCGATGCCCACTGCTGAAGCCCAAGGGGAACTGATCAAGGAAGCCGACGGGTACAAACTCAAAACGATTTTGGGCTTAAAGGATGGCTCAGGCACCATGGGGATGGTCATCGAATCGATGCGTGTCTACGTGAACATTGGTCTGTTCACGATTGACGACGCGAATTTAGCCATCATCGATGCCGGACAACAGGCGTATATCAAAGCGATCAGCGATGGTCAGTATACGGATGCCGAACGCACTCAAGTCGCCAAACTGCTATCGGCCGCTCAGAACATGTTCATTCATGCGATTGAGCATCGACGTCCGTTTGATATTCAAGCAGCGCGAAAGTCCCAGCCTATACGGTTGGATCCGCGTACTCAAGCCGCGTTTGCGTCGCTGAATCCCGAAGTCGTCGCCAAATACCGCAAGAACTTCTGGATGTTGACCGAAGAACGCATGGGTCCGATGGAAGCGTTTTTGGAATTGGCTAGTCGACGGGTACCGCACTTAGACGATGATCGCTTGCGCAACGTCCCACTTGCTGTACATGACCCAGCCGTAAAAACGGTAGCTGATTATCTGAGTGACCGCCATCTGGTTCCACGGGGCTTGGCCATATACGGCCAACAGTGTGCTAGTTGCCATTCCAGTCGGCCATTGGCCAAGAAAGAGACGTACACCTACGAGGACTTCCAAGAGTTCCGTAAGAACAACTTCTTGTCCAATGACAAACGCTATCCAGTGTCGATGCTGCAAACCAATGCGGGTCGATCGATGGGCACCAATCCAACGCGTGGCAAACTGTGGGATCAGTTCTCGTCGGAGACCTACAAGACATTGCCTTCGGCTGGCGGGCTAGTCAACTTGTTCAACCCGTTGACATTGCAAAGCAACTTTTCAATGCCGCTGCCTAGCGATGGACGTGGATATTATCGCACGCCGACGCTGTGCGCCATGTGGACCACAGCGCCTTACTTTAACAATAACTCTTTAGGTGACTATCCTCGCAAAGATCCATCGGTCGCCGCGCGGGTGGCCGCCTTCGAGACGGGTGTCGAACGTTTGTTGTGGCCCGAAAAACGACTGGGCCCACGTGGTATGAAGATGACGACCCGGCCCGCATTTGTTCCCGACGTGGCTCGCGATTTCACTCTAGAAACTCCACTGGAGATTCGCCCCGGAAAAGCCATCTTCATTCCGCAAGGTACGCCAGTGAACCTGCTGGCCAATCTGGATGTGGAAGCCCTGCAGAAAGCACTGGCAGCTGGGGGTGGAGACCTGACGCAACTTACACCAGTAGAACTCATGCAACGGTTCAATCGCTGCCCTGATTTTGTGGAAGACAAAGGGCACTATTTTGGTTCGGGTCTCAGCGACGAAGACAAGCAAGCCCTGATTTCTGTTCTCAAACGCTTTTAGGCGAAGGGTTGGCCGTGAACGAAACCATTCAGCGTCAGGGCAAGGACGACGATCGCATCTTTCAGCCGCTTACGTTTCGTAGTGGACTGGTGGTCAAGAACCGCTTGTTTCGTAGCAACGTATCGGGTCGCTTCGACCATTATGACGGTCACGGCAGTGATGCGCGGATCAAATGGGAAACCAGCTTCGCCGAGGGCGGGGTGGGCTGCATTATTTCGTCATTCACGCCCGTTTCCGTACGCGGGCGGATCTTGGTCAACTACGCCATGATCGATGACGATGACAAGATTCCGTTTTGGCGTCGAATCGGCAAGTACGTCCACGAAGCTGGTACGCGGGCTTTTCCCAACGATCCCGTGCAGTCGGGTAGCTGCAAGTACATCATGCAGCTGAGCCACAGCGGCCGTCAGCGGGATGGTGGAGGCGTCGAGAATGTTTTCAATCGCGCCCAGAGCTCAACCAATCGCAACGACTACTTCCATGGCATTCTGTGCGAAGCCATGACCAAGAGCGAAATCCACGAAGTGGTGCAGCAGTTTGCCGAAGGCGCCCGGCGCGCTCAGGAAGCCGGCCTGGATGGCGTTGAATTGCACGGCGCCAATGGCTACTTGATTACGCAGTACCTGAGCTCGGCCATCAACGATCGCAGCGATGAGTATGGTGGCACGCTTCGCAATCGAGCTCGCTTTGTTTTGGAGATTATCGATGCGATCAAACAAAAGACGCACGGTGAATTGCATGTGCAATTAAAAACCAACGCAGCCGACTTCGACAATGCGCTTTATCCCTGGCGCAAACCCGGCAACACACTTAACGATGCATTACAGGTTTGTGGCTGGGCCATTGATGCTGGGGCGGATGCCATTCACGTGTCCAGCGGCAGTATCTTTCCGCATCCTCGCAATCCACCTGGCGACTTTCCCGTCGCCGATGCGATCAACTGGTACGACATTATGCTCTCCAGTGGTGTTAACACACGTTTCAACTACAAGATATTCACCAATCGATGGCTCGGCCCTCTGTTTCGTTTGTGGTGGAACTATCGACGCGGCGTGGCGTACCAGGATATCAAGCAAGGGGTGAATCTCGAGTTTGCTGCCGCCATGCGTCGCGAGTTGCCTAAGGAGATTCCCGTCATCGTCACCGGTGGCTTCCAGCATCGCGGTGTGATCAATGATGCCCTGCGCGCCGGCAAAGTAGATGGGGTCTCGATCGCGCGACCGCTAATCGCGAATCGAGACTTGCCCAAATTGTTCTATCAAGAAATGGATTGGGCCGATGCGTCCTGGATGCCGGCCGATAAGTGGCCGCTACGTCATCGCAAACCCTGCAGCTACTGCAACAAATGCTTGTTTAACGACCTGGAAAATCCGCTCGGCTGTTACGATCAAACGCGGTATCCAACCTACGATGTCATGATCGATGAGATTATGGAAGTCTTCAAGGACTTGGAACAGTATCAATCGGCATGCACCGGCACTCCGCCGGGCCCCAGTAGTCCGCAGGCACCTGTTGATTTGAAACCCCTTGAATCGCAGGAGGGCGACCATGCCGCCTAAAGAGAGGTTGGATGTCGTCGCTGCGGCTTATGCCCAGCGGCGTCGACGCATCGTCTTCGCCATCGGGATGCTCCTGGCACTGGTGGTTGTGGCTATCTTCTGGTATTACCTGCGACCACTGCCGGTGGACTACGCCAACGCCAAAGAGCATTTCAAATATGGCTCGATTGGTTCAGATTCCTACGACGGAATACCGCTGGCCGTTTGGCGCATTTTGCCAGAGACCTTTCCAGAGTACTTGCCTCATGGCGGTGAGAACTACTTGAGAGCCATTGCGCTGCGCGATCAGCAGCAGCCGCCGGCAACTCCCGCTCGATTGTCGCTTAGTAAGACTCGCAATCCGTCCAACCATATCGAAGGCTATTCCCAATTCGGATTCATGTTCGAATCTGGGCGAGAATTGCCGGTTGGATTCTCACAGCGCCGTGTCTATGTGGATCGAGTTGGCTTGAACTGCGCTGTGTGCCATTCGAGTACCGTTAAAGTTAACAGTACGGATCAGGCCTACAAGTTGTACAACGATCCCGACTGGAAACCAGTCTTTATCGGCAAACCAGAAGAGTACCGCGTGCTGGTGCTGGGCATGCCGGCGCATGCGATGGACTTGGAAGCATACTTCACCTTCTTGTTTCGCTGCGCTGAGGATGGACGCTTTACTAGTGATATATTGTTGGCAGCCATTGATCGAGCCGCAGCCGCTGGTCGTGTGCCTAAGTTGAGTTTGATTGAGAGCGCGATTATCAAACGCTCGATTGGCACACTGCGCAGCACGTTGCTTACGCGGCGCAAACAACTGCATTACCTGGCTCTCTTGCCACACAGCGCCGGCGATGTCGTTTCGCCTCAGTTTGGACCAGGGCGTGTAGATACGTTCAGCCCCTACAAATCGATTCAGTTTGGCTTTCCGCTGGACGGCACCTTTGGTGTTTCAGACTATCCGTCCATTTGGAACCAGCGTCCGCGCGAGGGTATGAACCTGCATTGGGACGGCAACAACCAATCGGTGTTTGAGCGCAACATCAGCGCGTCATTGGGTGCGGGTACGACGCCAGTCGAGCTGGACATGAATCGCATGCTGCGGACCGCCGCCTGGATTGGTTCGCCTCCGCCCAATCGCGCTGCGGAACTAAAGTCAGGACCAGAACTGATTCCGCTCAAGACCGAGGAGCTCAAAAGTCCATTTCCACGTCATGGTGAGATGAAGATCCCCAATTATCCTTTCGCAGTGAATTCGGTTTTGGCGGCCGAGGGAGCCAAACATTATCAGGAATACTGTGCCTCTTGCCACGGCAGCAATGGTGATTGGAGCCGAGCGCTGATCGATGATCCACTGGACAACGCTTGAGGACAAGTCGTTGACATTCAGTACATCGGCACCGATCCAGCTCGACTGGATTCATATACCGAACAATTGCTGACCAACCAGAATCAATTGGGTGCCGGTAAATGGTGGCGATTTCGACACTTCAAAAAAACGCTAGGTTATGCGAACGCACCACTGGACGGCGTGTGGGCCCGCGCTCCATATCTGCATAACGGGTCAGTACCAACTTTATACGACTTGTTCAGTCGACCTTGCGCACCGGAAGATTGGGCCATGCTGGGTTTAACCGGCGCTACCGATCTTAAGGCTTTGGCCAAAGATCCTGCGCGAGTTGCTGAAATAATTGAATCGGCGCGTAAAGCAGGTCTTCGTCCACCGGTGTTTTATCGTGGTGATGATGCTTACGATCCCGTGCATGTTGGTTTCCGCTGCGACCGCGCGGTCCGGGATGATGGTCACCCCCTGTTCTTATATAGCACCGTAAGCATTGAAAACGGCCAGATCGCGCCGCTGGCGGGCAACGAACCCACCGGTCACGTCGACATCACTGTTCAGGGCAACACGTTCGATTTCGGTAGTGGCTTATCGAGCGCAGAGCGTTGGGCGATTATCGAGTATCAAAAGATGCTAGGACAAAAGTCCGGAGGACAGCCATGAGCAAGCATGATCCGCTGGACTCATTTGTCTGGTTCCGTTGGTCGGTAGCCATCGGTTGGTTCTTGACGGTGGCTTATGCAGCACCAGGCATCTTACACCCGACCAGTGTGGCCGAGTTTCTAGGTGCGCAACCGCCGTATGAAACGGTGTGGCCAGCTTTTGGCTTCTTACTGACCTTCTTGGCCATGCTTTTTGCCTGGCCGGTGTTGGTCAATCCGCTCCGCTACGAATTTAATGCCATCGTGGGCATCATTAGTCGCTTCGCGTTTTTTATCTATTGGTTTTGGGTGTATCCACAACCTATCGGCGAAGCAACACCTTGGGTGGCCTGGCTGGAATTGGCCATGGGCATCGTACAAACACTGCTGTACACCTTTGCACGGCGCGACGCTGTGACCAATCCTTCACTGATTCGCTGACGCGTTAGCGCGGAGTCATTTGCTCATGTCTATCTTGCCTCCTACCGATGCTCGTCTGTTCAAGATGCGTTGGCTGCGTATCTTGTTTGGGCTGCTACTGATTGCAGGCTTGTTGGGGTTAGTGGTTTGGGAAAAACTGTTTCATGCCTATCCTCAACAACTCAGCGATTCCGAGCAGTTCAAATACGGATCGATTGGCGGCGAAGAAGAGGGAGGTGTGCCGTACTGGATCTGGGTGGTACTGCCGCGCGTGTTTCCTGAGCATCTACCGGGCCCGGGTGGTTATGCTTCGTTGGGCATGTTGTGGGAACCCGGTTATGAACTGCCGGTAGGCTTCTCCAAGAAACGTATCGGTTATGAACGAGTGGCATTTAACTGCGCGGTCTGCCACACCGGATCGTATCGCACGTTGCGCGCCGATGGTCGTTTGAGCTTGACGCAAATCACCGAAGGTGGACCAGCCATCCGCTTTGACGCGCAAGCCTATTTGTCGTTTTTGGCACGGTGTGCTAACGATCCGCGATTTAACGCCGATACGCTGATGTCTGCGATTGAATACAACACGAAAATGTCTTGGTCAGACAAACTGCTATATCGACATCTCTTGATTCCGGCCACTAAAAAGGCCCTGTTGGAACAGTCGGCAGCTGCCGCTTGGATGCGAGGCAAACCGATTTGGGGTCCAGGGCGCATCGATCCGTTTAACCCAGTCAAGTTTGGCATGTTGGGCATGCAGCCCGACGCTACCGTCGGCAACTCGGACATGGTTCCCCTGTGGGGCTTAGGCAAGACCGACCGCGAACTCTATCACGCAGATGGTTTGAGCCAAGACCTATTGGACTGTTCGCTCGCCGGTGCATTGGGCGATGGTGCCACCCGGAAATCGTTGCCCGTGGCGCACATTCAAAAGATCGTGGCTTCGATGAAAGACATGGCCCCGCCTACAACCGCCGAATGGTCCCCAGCCCATTCAGCAGTCGGCTCAACAGTTAACTCAACTCTCCTGCCCGAAGGTCGCGTGATTTTTCAAGAGAAATGCGCGATCTGTCACGCGGCGTCGGGCAAACTGATTTACCGATCGATCAAGCATGCTGACTATACCAGTCCAACGACGGTGGAAAAGTACAACGCCGATGATGGCGGCACGATCGCCACGGATCCCAATCGCTTGCACATGTGGAACGCGCCCGATGGCAACGGACGCATGCCGTTTGAGATCTACAATGACTTCGGCAATGGTTACAAGTGGGATTTGAATACGTTCACTAAGACCGATGGATATCTGGCGTTACCGTTAAATGGAATTCGCTTTCGCGCACCCTATTTGCACAATGGGTCGGTGCCGACACTATTCGATTTACTCAATCCACCGATGAGTGTGCAGGCCGTTCACAATCTCTTGGAAGAGGCTCAGCCGGGATCGTTTGAACGCTTGATCGCTCAGTTGTCCAAAGCAGATAGACCTCAGTTTTCGCGAGCCCAGATCATTAGTAGTTTGGAGCCGCTCAAGTTACCGGTCGATCGCCTGATCCAAGGGGCCCGATTGCTCAAGCTACGTCCGCCCATGTTCTATCGTGGCAGTGATGTCCTCGATATGCAGCATGTTGGCTTCGAGCATACCAGTGCGTCGCTGCAACCAGGCAGTATTGCTGTACCGTTCATGACATTCATTCTGGGCAACAGTAATGCCGGCCATCTGTATGGCACGGACTTAGAAGACCACAAAAAACAAGCTCTCCTTGAGTATCTGAAAACATTATGATGTCCCCAGAATTAACTCGTGATCCATCGTCGAACGTGTGGGCCGTTTGGTTTACTCGTGCGATGTGGTTGGGTATTGTGCAGGACTTCGTCATGGGCGTGCCGGCGCTGTTGTGGCCAGCCTGGATTCTCAGCAGCTTAGGGCAGATCGTGCCTTCACCGGAAGGCTTGACATGGGTGCGATTTGCGGCTGTGGCGCTGCTGGTATTGGGGGCCATGTATATCCCGGCTGCAGTAAATCCGTATCGCTATCCCTTGGTGGCTTGGCTATCGGTCCTGGCGCGTCCACCGGGAGTGATCTTTTTCTTTTGGCTCTACCCCAACACCTATCCGCTGTTCGGAATCATTGATTCGTTTTTAGTGTTGGTCCAGGGCAGTTTGCTATTGGCCACCTTCTACGCGCCGGTACGTGCGCCTTCGTTCCGTTATGACCGTTTGGCGGCGGATGATTCCAAAGCCCAACCCGATGGTGACTATCATGGCACTAGTTTCCATCAGTTAAAGCGCGTGGTATGGAGCGATCCGTATGATACGTTGCCCTACCATGTGGGGTTGGGACCGATCAAGCTCTTGCGATTCTTTAACGATTCATCGCGTAACCTTTCGGACAAGCGCGATTTGATGCCTTACTTTGACAAGCTGATTCACTCCAACGGCATCTGCTTTACCGGTACATGGGAGATCACCGAGACCTCACCTTATACCGGTTACTTTGCTAAAGGGAGCAAAGGCTTGTTGCTAGTGCGCGCTTCCGTGGCAGGTTTGTCGTTAACCGCCAATACGCGACGTGCTTTTGGATTGGGCGGGAAACTTTTTCCCACCATGAACCCAGATGAGACTGCTTACCCAGCGAACTTTGTGGTCGTGAGTCATCTAAGTGGGATACGTACGCGGCACATCACGGACATTGAAATGACCAATCGTCCGACCGTGGGATTGGGTGTGGCTCCGAACATCGTCAACCGTGTGATCTTTCGCATGCTGGATACGCGTCCTGGCTTTCGACAAGTGCATTCGATAT
>JADLDX010000763.1 GCA_020846515.1 Pirellulaceae bacterium | reverse complement strand
GTCAAGAGTTTGACCCCGAAGCCCGCCCCGTAGCGATTCACGCCTTACAGGTACTCAGCTTTGCATATCCCGACTGGAGTTTGGATATTCATTGCGGCAGCGGCACGTATGTCCGCTCGATCGGCCGAGACGTCGCCGCCGACCTGCATAATGTAGCCATCATGACCGAACTGGTACGCACCGCCATTGGGCCGTTTACCATTCAAGACGCTTGTCCGCTGGATGATCTGCGCCAGCCAAACGATATCGAATCGCGATTGTGTTCCCCGCTGGCCGGTTTGCCCAATTGGCATCAGGCGCTCGTCACAAACTCGCAAATCGAAGCGCTCAGGAATGGCCAGAAAATTACTTTACATGTAAATCAATTGGTCGAACCACCCGCTGACCAGCCGTGGCCAGCCGATCGCTGGGTGGCCGTGGATGACCATGGTCAATTGATTGCTCTACTGGACGTATCGCCCAACGGTTACACACGACCCTCGCGCGTCTTCCAAACAACTATGGCCACCAGCCAGCCGATAGCCACCATTGCCAAACATAACCCTGAGTCCTGATAGCGCATGCCAAAGTGCAAGAGCTCGAACAACCGCTGAGCCACCGTGGTGACGCCGGGCGGCAAGAGCAACAAGTGTGTGCTCAGTTCACCAGCACTGGTGGCCGCCAAGATCAACCAGGCCAATAACCACAGGCCACGCGTGGGTCGCCAGATCAACGTGCGCCATCGCAACCACGCGGACAGTTGATCAACTTGCCCTAGTTCCCAAGCCGACTGGCTGACCGTCGACAGAATTCCACCGACCAACAACCAACCCAACGGCAACAAACGCGATTGCTGCGCGACGATCGGTGCCAAGAGTGTGTTGTCATAGCACCAACCCAAACCTGGTACGTTCAAAAACAACCAGGTCATCAACGTGGCCACCAGCGGACCAGGTAAGGCAATCAATATCAAACATAGAAAATTGAAAAAATGGCGCCAGCCGGCTCGTCCACTCCAATAGACCCACCAGCGCATACCGCTGGCCAAAAACAACGCACTAATGGAGCTGGCCAGTGCCAAGGTGGCCGTCCATTGAAACTCATTGGTAAACAACGTGGTCGTTTCGATGGCCGTTTTCAGCAAGCGCTGGAACGTCCAACGATGAGTCAGTCCACCACTGGGTTGTAACATCGATTCCCAACCGGCCTTGATCAACAAGTTACATGTGGGCACCACGACGATGCCAGCTACCGTGACCCACACGATCAAACTGATCGGTAGCCGCCAGGAGCGCAGCTGTAACGGCCGCGGTGCATGCTGTGCCATCTGAGTGGCCAGCGACGAGAGCTCGGGCAATTGACGCCGCAACCACCAGGCGACTAAAAGGAGCGGCAGCGTGCACAGGAGTATCGACACCAGGTAAGTGCGCGGAGTATCCGTACCTAGACTGATATCCAAATAGACTTGCTCGGGTAGAGTTGGTACCTGAAACAGATTGGTGACAACCATTTCGGTCAAGACAGGCACCAGGCTCCATAAGGCGGCCGCTGCCAGCCAACCACGCAGTTCGGGTAGCAATACGCGCCGTACAACATTCCGATTGCCGCCATCAACCAGGGCTAACTCTTCGCGACTGCGACGTGTCCAGTACAGACCCAAAGTCAGAATGAAGACATTGCTCGGAATGGCGGACATGGCGTGCACAAAGATCACCGCCGCCAAACCGGCCGCGGGCTTACCAGCCAAGGTTACTGGTGACAACGGCCACCAACCTTGCGTGCCAAAACCAGCGCTCCAGGCACCGACGAGTGCATACAGAGGTACCACCCATTGACTGAACAGTATGAACCAGGCCCAGCGCGCTCCGAACATGTTGGTGCGCACCATTGCAATCGATAAGCCAGTGGCTATCGGAATGGAGATAAACAGTACGCCTGTGGCGACGACCAGCGTATTGAAGATCGCGGTATACAGTTCAGCCCAGCTCACCGCACTGTTATTCCATTTGGCTCTTGCGACGCAAAAGATGATGATAATGCTGCGCAAAGCGATGAGCTTCGTCGCGTACATACTGTAGCAGACGCAGAGCAAACGCGTGGCGGCTGAGCACTAGCGGTTCACTTTCGCCCGGCAAGTAAATCTCTTCTTCGCGTTTGGCCAGAGACAACAGAGTAGGCGGTTTTATCTGTTGATCGCGAAAGGCCGCCAGAGCCGCATTGAGCTGCCCTTTGCCACCGTCGATCAACAGCAGGTCGGGAAACGTCGCCTGATCATCGCTCAAGCGACGAAAGCGGCGCGAGATGACTTCGTGAATACTGCGAAAATCATCCACACCTTGAACACCACGAATGCGATAACGTCGATAACCAGGTTTGAAGGGCAAGCCATCGATGAACTGGACCAGGCTGGCCACTGTTTCGTTGCCGCCCAGGTGCGCGATATCCACGCCTTCAATCACTCGCGGCGCGTCAGCCAGTTTTAAGACCTTCTTCAATCCGGCTAAACCCTTCTTGGGATCGATATAGAAGACTTGCGGCTGGGCATGTGTGTCCAGTTCACCACGTTCGTCCAAGCGTTCCAGCATGCGCACTTCATCGCGCAGTTTAGCAGCCTTCTCAAATTGCAGTGATTTAGCGGCAGCCTGCATCTCGGCTCGCATCTGTTCCAGCAAACGCACTTTGCCACCCTCTAGAAAGGTCTGCAAGCGTTTGATGTCGCGACGATATTCTTCTTTGCTGATGCGCAGATTACACGGCGCCGTACACTGCTTGATCGACGCCAATAAACAAGGTCGGAACCACCGCCAACGTGGATCGTCTTCGGTGATATCCAACGAGCAGGTGCGAAACTTGAAGATGCGCTGCAACACTTGCATGGCCGCACGCAGCGCGCCGGCACTAGCAAAAGGTCCGTAGAGTTTCACGCCGGTTTGCCGTG
>JADLDX010000762.1 GCA_020846515.1 Pirellulaceae bacterium | reverse complement strand
TCCACCGTCTGGCGACAGGTGGCTACAACGTCCACCGTCTGGCGACGGGTGGCTACAGAGTCCACCGTCTGGCGACGGGTGGCTACGAAGTTTTAGAAGTGGAGCTGTTCAATTCGGTGGCTGGCACCGTACCACTGTGTGACATGTTTTTCATTCGACAATACCTGCGAAATCATCCGCCCAGCCGTAGTGTGTGGCGCGGCGGCGGCATGGGATTGATTCAGTTGGTCAACCTCTGGATGTCGACGCTGAATTATCGCGGTGCGTATTACGCTGCGGGAGTTGATCCAACGCAAGCGGATTTCGAAGGACCAGCGATCTTTCTTTTCTGGCACGAGTATATTCCCGTACCACTCTATTTGCGTCCGAACTGTCGTTTGGCCGTTTTGCTGAGCCAACACCAAGATGCCGAACTGCTCTCGCACGCGGCTCATTTCGCCGGCCTTGAAACAGTTCGAGGTTCAACACATCGTGGGGCCACGGGGGCGCTGCGGACAATGCTCAAGCAAGGTCAGGATGACCGCGGCGGCGGACGTAGTCTGGTTATCACACCCGATGGACCGCGGGGGCCGAGGCGGCAATTGGCACCAGGCTGCATCTACCTGTCATCTAGGCTGCAAGTGCCGTTGATTTTATTGGGTATTGGCTACGACAGGCCATGGCGATATCGACGAGTTTGGGATCAGTTTGCCATACCACGGCCCTACAGTCGTGCACGGGTTGTCAGCAGCCCACGCGTGCAAATACCACCCGATTTGGACCGCGAACAAATCGAGACGCACCGCAGCTGGATTGAAAACCTACTCAATCAGGTCACCGATACGGCTGAACGTTGGGCCGCCGACCAGTTACAATTAGGAGACGGTCGACAGTTGACGCGCGCCCCTGCGACTCGATCGCCGTGCTGATTCGACCCACACAGATTTCATCAATGCCATACGACTACTCAGAAGACGATCCGACTACCGGCCCTGGGCTGGATGAAGAGCGACCGCTAAGCGTTTCTCAGCTGACGATGTGCATCAAGCAACTGGTCGAAGGATCGTTGCCGCAAGTCTGGTTAGAGGGCGAGATCTCGGACCTGAGCCGACCCTCTAGTGGTCATTACTATTTGACTCTGAAGGACAAGAATTGCCAGATCCGCGCTGTTATGTGGCGTACGGCGGCGGCTCGTTTGCCCTTTCAATTGGAAGATGGACAAGCCATTGTTTGTCAGGGAGGCGTGGAGGTCTATCCACCGCGTGGTACCTATCAACTGGTCATCCAGCGCGTGCAACCGAAAGGCATCGGCAGTTTGCAGTTGGCTTTCCAACAACTCCACAAACGTTTGAGCGCTGAAGGCCTGTTCGACGCAGTACGGAAACGGCCGTTGCCCCGTTTTCCGGAACGTGTTGGATTCGTGACCAGCCCTAGTGGCGCAGCGGTGCATGATTTTCTAGAAGCCGCTCGACGGCGCTGGCCTCTGATGAAGTTGTTGGTCATTCCGGCCAAAGTACAAGGGGCGGGCGCAGCCGAAGATATCGTGCGTGGTATCCAAATGGCCGCGCGCGTCAGACCAAAATTAGATGTCCTGGTGGTTGGCCGCGGCGGTGGCAGCTTGGAAGATCTTTGGTGCTTTAATGATGAGCGCGTCGTTCGCGCTTTGATCGCGTCACCGATGCCGACGGTATCGGCGGTCGGGCATGAAGTCGATGTGACGCTGAGTGATTTGGCAGCGGATGTTCGGGCGTTGACGCCGACCCATGCCGCCGAAGTTGCCTTACCCAAAGCGGCTGAAATCGCAGGCTTCCTGTCGCAAGCCCGCATGCGCCTGACAACCACACTGCACTCGCGACTGCGGCATGCTCGCGAGCGCCTGGATCAACTTGGACGATCGCGCGCCTTGGCTGCGCCACACGAACTGATCAATATGCGTCGGCAACTGGTCGACGAGTGGGAGATGCGCGGCAGAGCCGCTATGTGGCAAGGCCTGCGTAATCACGAAGCCCGAATGCAGGGCCTGGCTCGAGCCGCTCATGCGCTGAGCCCTTTGCAGGTGCTCTCGCGTGGCTACAGTTTAACCTCCCGCACGCAGGACGGCCGATTGCTTCACGATGCCAGCGAAGTAGTTATCGGCGATCAGATTACCACGGTTCTGCAACACGGATCGGTGCAGTCGCAAGTTGTGGCTGTCAACGGTCGGAACGTGCTGGATCCCCCACCCACCGATTCGCCAACACATGTTCGCGAAAGTAAAGAGTCGACCTCAGTAAAACGTAAAACTATCAAAACACGCCCGTAAAGCGTGCCAGATTTGGATATCACGAATATGAATGCTCCCCACGTAGACCACTCGAAACTCGCCGATGCTTTTGCTGGAAATGAAGCTCGCGCCCACTGGCATGATGGTGCCCTGTGGTTTGTGCGACAGAAACGCGATCGCATGGCCAAATCCTTGCCCGAATGGGAAGAACTGCGGACGCTGGCCGCTCAGATCAAGGCTCACACGCTAGCCAAGTTACCCGAGTATCTAGAGCAGTTCGAAGCCAATGCGACGCGATTGGGCGCCGTGGTTCATTGGGCCGCTGATGCTGAGGAGCACAACCAGATCGTGCATCGCATTCTGGCTGAACGCGGCGTCAAGAAAGTTGTCAAAAGTAAGTCGATGTTGACCGAAGAGTGCCACTTGAATCCCTATCTGATGGATCGCGGTATGACCGTGGTCGATACCGACCTGGGTGAGTGGATTGTGCAGTTGCGTGGTGAATCGCCCAGCCACATTGTTTTGCCTGCCATTCATATCAAGAAAGAAGAAGTTGGTGAGACGTTTCATCAGCACATCGGCACGCCGCGAGGAAACTCCGACCCAGACTACCTGACCGGTCAGGCTCGCAATCATTTGCGAGCCCGATTCATGGATGCGGATGCGGGCATCACTGGTGTGAACTTTGCCATCGCGGAGACAGGCGGATTTGTGGTTTGCACGAACGAAGGTAATGCGGATTTGGGCGTGTCGTTGCCCAGGATTCACATTGCATGTATGGGGATTGAGAAGTTCATTCCACGCGTGGTCGATCTGGCCGTCTTCACTCGCTTATTGGCCCGTAGTGCGACCGGTCAACCGATCACGACCTACACGTCGCATTTTCATGGTCCGCGACCGGGCGGCGAATTGCACATCGTCCTGGTGGATAATGGACGCAGTAAACTGAGGGCCAGCCAGACTTATCAAGAATCGCTGCAGTGTATTCGTTGCGGTGCGTGCATGAATACCTGTCCCGTCTATCGACGCAGCGGCGGTCATAGTTATTCGGCTGTTGTGCCTGGACCGATCGGCAGCGTGCTCTCACCGGCCAACGATCCAGCCAAGCATCATTCTTTGCCGTATGCTTGTACGCTTTGCGGATCCTGTACCGATGTTTGTCCGGTAAAGATTCCGCTGCATCATCAGTTGCTGGCCTGGCGGGGCGAATTGGCTGAGCGCAAATTGATCCCGTGGACCAAGCGTTTTTCCATGAAGATGCTGTCCAATATTCTGGTACGCCCATGGTTGTTTCGCACGGCCGGTTTTGTCGCGCGGACCAGTCTGCGATGGTTGCCCAAGGCGCTCACTCATAATCCGCTGAACACCTGGGCCAAGCAGCGCGATCTGCCACCCGCGCCGGCCAAGACGTTTCGCCAGCAGTATCGAGAACGAAAGAAGTAATGGGGACTGTCTACACGCTGTCATCGTTGTTGAGCATGCGTGCGACTGTCTCGGTAGTGACTGGTTGAATAATGCCACGTTCGGTGATCAGGGCCGTGACGAGCGAGGCTGGTGTGACATCGAAGGCAGGATTGAAGACTTGAGCGCCTTTGGGAGCCACGCGAATACCTCCGGGTTCCGTGATTTCTTTAGCATCGCGTTGTTCGATCGGAATCTGGTCGCCGGAAGCCAAGGTCAGATCAAAGGAACTGCTGGGAGCAGCCACATAAAAGGGTATGCCGTGATGGTGAGCCAACACGGCTAGACTGTAGGTACCAATCTTGTTGGCCACATCTCCGTTGGCGGTGATTCGGTCGGCACCTACGATGACGGCGGTTACTTTCTGCGAGCGCATAACGTGGCCGGCCATTGAATCGCAAATGATCGTGGCCGGTATCTGCCGCTGCATCAATTCCCACGCGGTCAAGCGCGAGCCTTGCCAAAGCGGTCGTGTTTCATCGACAAACACAGAGAGTCGTTTGCCATGATCTTGGCAACTGAACATAACGCTCAGTGCGGTACCATAGGCCGCTGTCGCCAAACCGCCGGCGTTGCAGTGGGTAATCAACGTGGCCTCGTTCGGGATGAGCGACGCGCCGTGTTCGCCGATAGCGCGACACATGTGACGATCTTCATCTTGGATCGCTTGGGCCTCCAACAATAACCGCATGCGCAGTTCACTACCGGTTTGATTGGGCGGCGTCAGCTTGACCAGCCTCTGCAGACGTTCAAGCGCCCAAAACAGATTCACGGCAGTGGGACGGCTGGTGGCCAGGCGGTCGACGGCGGCCAGCGCCAGGCGACTGGTTTCTTCCAGCGTATCGTTGATGGCCTTGCCGGCACCTAAGCACACGCCATAAGCAGCCGCGATGCCGATCGCTGGTGCTCCACGCACTCGCAACGACTTAATCGCTTCCCATAACTGCTCAACATCGTGGCAATCAAGGTAGGTCAACGAACCGGGCAATAGTGTTTGATCCAATAATCTTAAATGCCCTCCCGTTTGCCCAATCCACTCGACCGATTGAATGATTGCTGCAGGACTTACACCAGCACTTGCCATGTATGGTTCACTCGTTTGCAAAATTGACAGGAATATAGGGCGGGTTACTGCGGGCCGCGTCGACGTTGTTGACCACCGCCGCCAGAGTTCACTTTCGGGGGCGCCATAATCAATCGATGACTCTCTTGCCCCAGTAGATCATCCAGCCGCGTGCGCAGCTCGGGCGTAATATCAACTCGATGTTTACGAGTTTTGATGTGTACCGTTTCACCGCTGAGCAGTTCTAACGCAAATTGTACTTCGTGTTTGCCTGGATAACCGCGCAGAATCTCATTCAATCGCGGCAGGGCCTCCGGCGTGTGACGTTCCTCATGCATGTGAATTCGCACGCCGGCGGTAAAGCGTGTGCTAGCACTATCCAGGGGAATGATCTCGTTGACGATCAAGTTGTACTCGTCGCCTTCACCCCGTTTATCGACCGCCGCCCGCAGTAGCACGACCGATTCGGCCACCACCATTTCACCTTGAGTCGCAAAGCCATCGGGCCACAAAATGCAGCGCGCGTTCCCGTCCATATCTTCCAAGTCGAAGTTGGCGTACTTGCTGGGTTGTCCTGGCTTGGGGTTGCGAGTATTGGCCAGCTTGATCGAAGAGATCATGCCGCCGACGATGATCTCCTGCCGGTTCTTGCAATCCTTGAGCCGACCGGTCGTATGCGTCGTAAACAACTTTAGCTGCTGTGCATATTGCGACAACGGATGGCTCGACAAGTACATGCCTAAGACTTCCTTTTCCATGGCCAGCCGAGTGGCGTCTGGTAACTCTGGAATGTCTGGCAGCAAATGGACGGTTGGCTTTTTAGCTTTGGTATCTTCGGGTTCGAAGTCGTCAAAGAAATTCATCTGTCCGCTACGTCGATCAGCCAAAGCGGACACGCCGGCTTGGATCGCTTTATCCAAGACTGCCAACAATTGCGACCGTCGTGCGCCGAAGCAATCCATGGCTCCAGCCTTGATGAGTGTTTCAATCGTCGAGCGATTGCACTCAGAGGGATCGACGCGCTCGCAAAAGTCGAAGATGTCTTTGAAATCTCCACCAGCGCGGCGGGCAATGACAATGGCCTCTCCAGACGAACCACCGCATCCCTTGATGGCTGAGAGTCCAAAAAAGATCTTATTGTCTTTCACGGTAAAGTCGATGTCCGCGCTGTTCACACTGGGCGGCACGACCGTAATGTTCATGCGAGCACAGTCCTCCAAGTGCTCGACCAGCGAATCTTTGCGTTTGAAGTTACGGCCAGGAATGTCACCCGACAACAAGGCCGCCATGAATTCGACGGGGTAGTGGGCTTTCAGAAAAGCCGTTTGATAGGCCACTAGAGCGTAAGCCGTCGAGTGACTCTTGTTGAAACCATAGCCTGCGAACTTGAGAATCATCTCCCACATTTCGCGGGCCTGTTTTTCGGTCAGGCCTTTCTGAGTGGCGCCTTCCATGAACTTGGTTTCGTTCTTAGCGATCAAGTCCTCTTTCTTCTTGCTGATCGCTTTGATGCAGGTATAGGCACTGGCCAGTTCGATGCCACCCAGGCCGTTGAGAATACGCATGACCTGCTCTTGGTAGACCATGACCCCGTGGGTTTCTTCCAAGATCTCCTTGAGTACCGGGTGCAGGTACTCGGGGGTCTTGCGTTTATGCTTGACGGCCACGTAATCGTCGACCATGCCACCTTCCAGTGGACCGGGTCGATACAGCGCGTTGGTGGCGATGATATCGCGGAAATGGTCAGGCTTCATTCGCTGCAGCAAGTCGCGAATACCGCCGCTTTCCAGCTGGAACACGCCTTTCGTTTCGCCACGCTGCAGCAAAGCAAACGTTTCACGATCATCCAGTGGCAAACGCAAAATATCGATCTGCTTGCCCGTCGTTTGCTCGATCACGCCCACCGCTTTGGACAGGATGGTCAAGTTCCGCAGACCAAGAAAGTCCATCTTCAGCAGACCGGCCGCTTCAACGTCGCCCATGGACCATTGCGTGATAATATCGCTCTTGCCCGATACCCGGCTGAGCGGCACATAGTCGGTCAGCGGTTTATCGGCGATCACCACCGCGGCGGCGTGCGTACCAATGTTTCGAGCGAGACCCTCCAGCTTCCGCGCAAAGTCGATGACTTCTCGAACGTCTTTGTCAGCGTTGTACAAGTTCTGCAGTTCGGCATTCTTTTCCAATGCCTTGGTCAGCGTGATCTTTAATTCGTCGGGCACCATTTCGGTAATGGTGTTAACGATCTGCAGTGGCATCCCAAGGGCACGGCCCACATCTTTGATGGCCGCGCGGGCTTGCAAGGTGCCGAAGGTACCGATCTGGGCCACATTGGCCTCGCCGTACTTGTCGCGCACGTACTGAATGATTTCGCCACGACGATCCTTGCAGAAATCGATATCGATATCAGGCGCTTCCAGGCGGTTCTCATCCAGAAAGCGCTCGAACAACAAATCATATTTGATTGGACAAACGTGGCTCAGGTAAAGCGCATAGCAGACCAAGGCACCCACACCGCTACCACGGGCGGTAGCTGGCACACCGATTTCGCGCGCGTGACGCACAAAGTCCCAGACGATTAAGAAGTAGTTGGCAAAGCCTAACTTTTTGATCACGCCCAATTCGCGATTTAATCGCGCCATGGCCACTTCAGACAATTCACCGCCAGGCAGCATCTCTTCATCATCGCGATACCGATCGCGCAGACCCAGCATGCAGACCTCACGCAGGTAATCGTCGGCATCGCGCTCGGCTGGTACTGAATAACGCGGAAAGTTTCGTTTGCCTAGTTCCAGTTCAATATGGACCGAATCGGCGATCTCTTGACTACGGGCCACTGCCTCTTCCAGGCCAGGGAAGTTTGAGTACATCTCCTCTTGTGATCGCAGGAAGAACTCGTCGTTCTCCATGCGCATGCGGTTGGTATCAGTACGGAACTTGCCGGTATTGATGCACAGCAGCACGTCTTGACTACTGGCATCTTCACGATCGGCGTAATGGGCATCGCTGGTGGCCACCAGCGGTATCCCCAGGCGATTGGCGATGTCAACGGCGCCTTCCAATTGCTGACGCTGGATGGGCACGCCGTTATTCATAATCTCGATGAAGTAACGATCTTTGAAGACGCTGGAAAACCAGCGCGCGATGTCAGCCGCTTCGTGTTCCAGGCTGCTGGTATCGCCGCCCTTGAGAATGGCTCGCGAGAACTCACTGGACACACAACCGCTCAGACAGATAATGCCTTCGTTCAACTCGGCAAGCAGTTCACGATCGATGCGCGGCTTGTAATAAAAGCCTTCCAAACTGGCTTTGGACGCCAGACGCACCAGGTTCTGAAAACCGACCTGATTCTTGGCCAAGAGGGTCAAGTGATACGTGGCGTCCTTGGAACTGGAGGCGTCACCGCGCGTAAAGCGACTGCCGGGCGCGACGTAGGCTTCATAACCAACGATCGGATTGATGCCCGCCGCTTTGGCTTTCTGATAGAACTCCAACGCGCCGTGCAGATTGCCGTGATCGGTCAAGGCCAGCGCGTTCATGCCATGGGATTTAGCGCGACTGATCAGCTTGGAAACGGAACTGGCACCATCCAGCAGACTGTAATGGCTATGGCAGTGCAAATGCACAAACGGCTTGGTGGTCGTAGACATCTCGGTTCCATCCCGAACAGGAAAGATTCAAAAATGTATTTTAGCAGCTACCTCCATTTTGCGGTGGGGAGATACCAGCTTTGCTCCAGAGGGCGTTAGCCAGATATTAGCCGTATTGGCGTTAGCCACGGTTTTCGCGGAAAAAACCGCGGCTAACGCCCGGCGGCTGATATTGCCAATCGTTTAACAGTCAGCCGTAGGCGTACTCGGCTTACCGAGGTAACGCGCTGCGGTCGATGCGGTGTTGAAGAAACCGGGGCTAACGCCCAGCGGCTGATTCAAAGCTGAAAAAACCAGGGCTAGAACGCTTACGCGGGAATAGACATGGAAGGCAGCCCCAGCACAACTCGCACGCGCGGATGCACCACATGACCATCGTGGGTGACCAATGTGTCGCGAATTATCTGATCGTCTGCATCCAAACGCAGTCGATTGTCTGCGACGAGATTGAGCAGGAATTTGGTCAAATTGTGGCTGAACATCTGACTGGCATCGGTCGCTACATCTGCGGCAATATTGGTTGGGCCTAGCAAGGTCACCCCTTGGCGGACGATGCGCTGGTCCGCCACCGTCCATTCACAATTGCCACCACGCTCGGCGGCCAGGTCGACAATGACGCTACCTGGTCGCATGCCAGAGACTGCATCGGCTGTGACCAACAGGGGCGAGCGACGGCCAGGAATGGCGGCCGTACAGATGACCACATCTTGATTGGCGATCACTTTGGCCAGCAGTTCGCGTTGAC
>JADLDX010000761.1 GCA_020846515.1 Pirellulaceae bacterium | reverse complement strand
GGAACTAACCCTCCTGCTGCGTAGCAGCGGGAGGGTCGCCTGGCGTCAGCTCAGGCGGGGAGGGGGCGTGCCTTGCTAACCAAAGCTCGAAGCTCTTCGCTGCGAGCTTGTCCCTGCGGCGCATGCACCCTCCCCGAAAAATTCGCTGACGCTATTTTTCGACCCTCCCGCTGCTACGCAGCGGGAGGGTTAGTTCATGCGACACTCCCGGGCGCTGCGTTTGGAAGGGTTAGTGACCGACGGTCATCTCACTAACCTTTCAATCGGTTAATTCATCAGACCTTCATCATCATGCATCTCTCTCGGCCAACATCATTGGCTAACCTGCTGTGTGTTAGCAACATTCGAAAGTCCAACTTCGAAACCAAATCAGGGATCGCGGGCGGACAATGCCAACATATTTAAGCGAGAATTCATTGATGACACATAGCCAAAACAATCGTGGCCCATGCAAGAGATCTCGCATGCGCGCCTTCACACTCGTCGAGCTATTGGTGGTGATCGCGATCATTGGTGTGCTGGTCGGACTGTTGCTGCCTGCCGTTCAAGCGGCTCGCGAAGCGGCTCGAAGAATCCAGTGCACCAATAGTCTGAAACAACTCGGACTAGCAATGCACAACTACCACGATACATACTCCAAGCTGCCAGCGCGAAAAATAATCGCACGTCGCTTAAGCGCGTTCATTGGGTTGTTCCCGTTTATGGAACAGACGGCTCTGTACAATCGAATCGCAGCAGGAAACCCAACCGGCACACCACCTATTCCACCATTTGGTGACGATGCACTCAGCACCTGGTCAGGCTATAACGGCTTTCCGGCTCTGTTGCTCTGCCCCTCTGACCCAGGCACCTTCGATGTTGTGCAATCGGGAGCTTATCGAGGCAATGAACGCTTCGCCAGCTACGCCTTCTGCCAAGGCGATGACTTTTCGATGGTCAACGACATGGACGCTCTAGGCGGACAACGCTTGACCACTCAAGCCCGAGGCATGTTCGGGACAGATCAGTGGCGGCGTTTCGCTGAAGTTACTGATGGGCTGAGCAATACCCTGGCCATGAGCGAAAGACTTCGACAGGGATATCGCACTGACTTCACCGTAGCAGCTCGCGCGCATGATCATCGACAAGGGCAAGCGGTATTGGCCGGCTTGCGAAACAACCCAGCGCTGGCTCTGACGATCACCGACGGCAAGTTCTTCGTCGCGGGCACACGTGTCCAAGGTCGCTTCGGGTCAGTGGCCACTCGTGGTCATACACACTTCGTCGGTTTCACTACCGTAATTGGTCCCAACGGTCCTGTGGCTCGCGATAGCGAATGGGGCGTGTTTCCGCCCAGCAGCATGCACCCCGGTGGCGTGAACGTAACCTTGGGTGACGGCTCCGTACGATTCTTATCCAATTCGATCGATACCGGAAATCTCTCCGTCGTCTCAGTCCACGGATTTGGTGGCCCAAGTCCCTATGGAGTGTTTGGCGCTCTCGGCTCACGTCTGGGCGGCGAAGTTGTCAGCGAGTTCTAAACCGGCGCGATGCGAATTTACCATTCGATCTACATTGGAAACCAACGCATGAACATTACGGTCGGTCACACAAATAGCGTTAGTCCCCAAAGAGGCTTGCCAGTCGACCATACGTTCACCAGGCTGATTGCCTGCAGTTTACTCGCGCTTTGCCTAGGCTGCGTTGAAGATACCAACAGCAATCCACCTACATATCAAGTCCGCGGCACAGTGACTTATCAGAACAAACCAGTCGCAGGCGCATCCATCTTGTTTAATAAGCCGGATAGATCACGCGGTGCCGTAGGTAAGACCGATGAGCAAGGCGTCTACCAACTAACGACTTACGCGCTTAATGACGGAGCGCCTCCGGGAGAGTATCGTATTCAGATCATGAAGTACGAAGAGCTGCCGATGAATGCCACGGAGGCTCAAATGTACAATTTGAAAAACCAGTTGCCTGCAAAATATGCCGACGCAAAGAAGTCAGGCTTGTCGGCCAACGTGAAAGAGAGCGACGACAACGTCATCGACTTTGCGCTGCAATGATCTTACAACGTGTACCTTTCCGATTGGAAGCGAGCCAACTATGAGATGTGTCTTTGCAGCCTGCACTCTGGCGTGGTTGGCACTTTCGGGGCTGACGTTATCGGGATGGGCAGCGGGCGATGAGCCGCTGTCGCCTCAGGAACTGCGCGCCTCTGTGAACTCGATTCGCGACATCATCGCGCATCGCGGCTCCAGTGCCGATCGCCCAGAGAACACGCTCGCCAGCGCCAAGCGAGCTGTAGAAGCCAAAGCCACGGCCATCGAAATCGATATCCGCACGACCAGCGATGGTCACCTGGTCCTGCTTCACGATGCCAAGCTCGAGCGCACGACCAACGGCAGCGGCGACGTCGGCACCAAGACACTTAAAGAAATCCGCGAACTGGATGCCGGTGGAAAGTTTGACGCTTATCGAGGCGAAAAAGTACCGACACTCGATGAGATGTTGCAGTTCTCGGAGCAATACCAGATCGATTTGCTGCTGGATTTAAAGGAGAGCGGCGAAGAATATGCTGAAAAGATTGTGGCGGCCATCGGTAGATCAGGCAACGCGAAACGCATCATTGTTGGTGTCCGCAGTACGACTCAAGCCCGCACGTTCCGCAAGCTGCTACCAGAGTCGAGACAACTGGGCTTTATTCCTGCCCCTGAAGATATCGAATCGTTTGCCCAAGTCGGCGTCGGCATGATTCGACTGTGGTCAAAATGGCTGGACGACGACACCCTGGTCCAGCGCGTGCGCAAGGCCGGAGCCCAACTGCAAATCAACTTGGAACAAGGCAGTATCGATGAACTGCGACCAGTGCTAAAGCATCGGCCTGATGCGATTCTCTGCGATGATCCAGCTTTGCTGCGCGCCGCGATGGGCAAGCTTAGGGATTAACCGCAGCCATGTGGGCGAATCGCTCCGCGACTCGTCAACTTCTTCGCTGCAAGCTCGTCCGTGCGGCGCACGCACCCTCCCCGAAAAATTCGCTGACGCTATTTTTCGACCCTCCCGGGCGCTGCGCTGGGAGGGTTAGTTCTGCCGCGGCGCAGCAGCGGAACTAACCCTCCTGCTGCGTAGCAGCGGGTGGGTCGCCTGGCGTCAGCTCAGGCGGGGAGGGGGCGAGCCTTGCTAACCAAAGCTCGAAGCTCTTCGCGGCAAGCTCGTCCCTGCGGCGCATGCACCCTCCCCGAAAAATTCGCTGACGCTATTTTTCGACCCTCGCGCTGCTACGCAGCGGGAGGGTTAGTTCACTGCCCCTCCCTAAGCTGCGCAGCGGGAGGGTTAGTTCCGGTTAGTTCACCAATAGTGCCAGTCGCTTGAGTTGCAAAATGATCTTGTCGATGGCGGCGGCATGAACGGTACTCATGTCTGCCGGTGCTGTGCCACCCTGAACGTTGATCTTGATCTTGCCCTCTGAAGCGAGCTTGCCCATGCATTCCGCCAACTGCATGCGATCGCGAGTGCCATCGAAAAAAGGCAGAATCAGCCGCGTCAGAGGGTCCAGTTGCGTCGTACCGTGGCGATTAGTGGTCACCAACGCTTCACGACTTGCCTGCAAACGAGTATAGGGAGAAACAGTCGGCTTGTTGCTAATCTGCTCAACAAACCGGTCAGGTACAAATCGCGTTTCAACGTCGCCACGCACCATCATCTGCATCAACTGTGACAAGCAGATCTTCGGTATCGCAAACGGCTCTTGCTCGCCAACCACCAGGGTCTCCGAAAGACGCTTCTCAATGCGTTTCACAATTTCCGCCAGAGGCAGCGAAGTTGGCCAGGCTTCATTGAGCGTGAACATGAGAGCCTTCAACACAGGATGCGCAGTCTTGATTCCTCGACCGTTCGGACATTTGAAATTGATTTCAACTTTCGGACTGACGTCCCCGTCGCGAGTGGCGTCCTCAGGTTGGAACCGCCCCGAGAACCGGGCGCCGTCGACGCTGCTCTCAGTAATGTGGCGATTGACTTTGATGTCTTTCAGACAAAGCAGATTCTGACGAAACATCCGGTTGGTAACGAAGTCCGTATATTGGCTGCGTTGATAGACATCCGTCGTCAGCGCAGTCAAAGCTTCGGCTGCTTTCGGGCTGAGATTGCTCGCAATCATGCTCGGCAAGTTCGATTCGGACAAGAACTGCAAGTCGAATTGACGGGCCAGGTTCATGAACTCGAAGAAGAACATCGGATGATTGTTCTCTTCCAAATGCTCGTGAAACAAGTACGAGTCCGAGTGCTTGGAGAGCATGTCCAGTTCTTGCTTGAGGAACTTTGCATACGGCGTCTCTTGCCCTTCGGTACTGGTAACCAAAAAGGACAAGAATGCGCGGGCCTGCTGAACGCGCGGCGTGGTGTCCTTCAAATCCTTGATGTGATACAGCATCATCTGGCGAATCATGCCACGCATGAACCAACCTGGGTTCGCGTTATAGCTGATGTAGGCTATGCCATTGGGCGTCAACCGATCTCGACAGACTTCCAGAATACGCCGCTGAGCATGTGGAGGCACCCAGGAGAACACGCCGTGACAAATGATGTACTCGAACTGGCCGTACGATTCATCGATATTGCAAAAGTCATCAGCGCGCAGCGTGATGTTCTTGAGCCCAAGCGCATTGATCGTGGCCTGACCTTCGGCGATCTGCTTGGAGGAAAGGTCAACACCGATCACTCGCGACCGAGGCATCTGCAACGCCAGCGGAATCACGTTGCCGCCACTGGCACATCCCAGTTCTAGAATGGACGATTCGTCCGGCAAACCTGGGGTAACATGGAACAATTTCCCCAGCGTATACATATTGTCCGGATGGGTAGCCTCATAGGCATGGCTCGGATACTGTACCTCGTCATATGAGGTGAACGTTTCTGGTACTTCAGGAACCGCGGCGGATGACATTGAGCTAAGTCCTAAGTGCTTTGTGAAAAAGTGTCTTTAACCCACACCACTGTTTATCGTAAAAGAGCTTCCTGACCGTGCGGCAGCTCCAGCTATTTTGCCAAACTAACTAACTGGACAGCGCCACTTTGAATCGAATTCACAGTGATTCGCGGCTGTTTCTTCGATATTAGCCGTATTGGCGTTAGCCACGGTTTTCGCTGAAAAAACCGGGGCTAACGCCCAGCGGCTGATCCAATGTGGCGCTGTCCAACTAAATGCCTCTCGTAAACCCGACGCATCAACTCAACGAAGTTCTGTGCAAACTCTTGGCCCTGAAATAGTGGCGAACTACTCAGCTTCGCTCGTAAGGATTGACGCAACTGTTGGAGCTGAGGTAAATCCGAGGCCAAAGCGACGGCCTTTTGAACATACTCAGCCTGGCTGCGAGCAATGCCATTGGTCAGGCCAACATTGGACAAGTGGGCATAGGCATGGCGCGATGCAAAGCGATCTCCGGGACAGGTGACCGTTGGTACGCCCATCCACATGGCCTCGCAAGTCGTCAGGCCACCCGAATAAGGAAATGTATCCAGCGCGATGTCAATGCTCTGGTACCACTGCAGCACATCGCCCGTATGTGCAGGACTATAAAAAATCACGCGGTCCGCGCCCGCTTCCAATCCCAATGCCTCTCGAACACGCAATTGATTGCTCTGGTCAAGCCAACCGCTATAGCAAAGAGACAGTCGTGAGCCGGGCACATGGTCCAACACCTGTCGCCACAGCGCGAGCACCTGCGAGTTCACTTTGGCTGGATTACAAGCAGCACCGAAGGTCAGAACGCCATGCTTCAATGCCGGCAACTCGTTGACCGGCGGCGCATCGGTCGGTGGATCGTACAGCACATAAGACTGCGGCAGCCTCAGGATCTCTTCGCGGTAGTCTGACTCAGTGCCTGATGGAACATGGTATGGATCAGCCAACAGGTAATCCATGTTTCCCAGGCCTGTCGTGCCCACGTAACCCGCCCAGGTAATCTGAACAGGCGCGGCCCGGCGCGCAAACACCATCAGGCGATTGCCGGCAGTATGACCCGCGAGGTCAAACAGGATGTCGATCTGATCCTGTCGGATGCGATCGGTGAGTGCTTGATCGCCCAGGCCAACACCATCGCGCCAACAGGTGGCGACCGCTCGGCACCTGGTCGTGATACGATCGTCGCGCACGCGGTCAGAATAGATATACGATTCAACGTCCGCTGATTGAAGCTCTTCCAACACACGAACCAAAAAATAGCCGACCGGATGCTGTCCCAAATCTGCTGAAACAAAACCCAGCCTCAACGGTCGATTGACCAGTGGCTGGACATCAAAGTCGAACCGCTCCGCGATGCCGCGCGCGTACCGATCGTTCCAGTCGATATGCTCACCAAGGAGATCGCTGGCTGATGCCTGTGGACAATAGTGCCTGCACAGCAATAAGTTCGTATGGGCCTGATGAAAGCCGGGGCGTAGTTCAATGGCCTGCCGATAGTTCTGCTCGGCCTCGTCCAACCGGCCGAGGTTCATCAGCGCAGCTGCCTTATGGGCCAATGCTTCGGCGCGTATGGATTCCGATTGGCAGGCATGATCAAAACTTGCCAGCGCCTCGGTAAATCGACCCGCCTTACTATGCGCCTCGCCCAAGTAGATGGAGACTGCTCCGAAATTCGGATACAGCGCCTGGGCAGTACGCAAGTAATCGATGGCCGACTGCGATTGACCGATGGCTGATTGCCTCTGGCCCAGCGTGCACAAGACGTATTGGTTGGTTGGCTCCAACGCATGCGCACGATTCAAATAGTAATCGCACTCGGTGAGCAAATTTTTGGCGAGCAGCAAGGTGGCCAAACGACACAGCGTGTGCACATGTTGTGGCTCTAAGCTGAGTGCTCGCTTGTATTGATCAATGGCGTCATCGATACAGTTCAGTTTTTGAAAGATGAGCGCCAACTGCACGTGAAGCCGGAACGGATTTGGGCAATGCTCAAGACCACTTTGACCCACTTCGATGGCTTCCGACAAACGGTCTTCCGCTACCAGGAGGCCCATCAGACTTAACACGGCTGATTGGTTATGAGGTTCCAGCGCTAGCGAAGTTCGGAAGGACGATTCGGCCGAGACAAAGTCGCCCTTAAGTTTGTACGCCCTGCCTAAGTTGTAATGGGGATCAGCCAGCGTCGAGTCGATTTCGATCGAGGTCCGGTAGGCTTCGATGGCCTCTTCGAGCTTGCCTGATTGTCGAAGCACGACCCCAAGATTGCCATAAAAGAGAGCACAGTCGGGGGCAACAGAAATCGCTCGGCGAATGTAGTGTTCAGCCTGCCGAAAGCGTTTGCCTTGAGAGGCCACCAGACCCATCAAGTGCAGGGCATCGGGCTGGCTCGGGTCGACGCGCAGAATGGCCTCATAACAGGCTGCGGCCTGGGGGACTTGCCCACGATTCTGGAGATCAATAGCCAACTCAAGCGTCTCCCTGATCGTTGGCATTGAAATGGGTCCTCTGACTACATATCGGATACGTGAGGCATCGACTCTTGCTCGGACGTGCAAAGAGGAAACCTGATGTTCGCGGGCATAATTTCGGTAAGTCCTTCGCTAGGACTCGAAACATCCGCGATAGTTTAACGAACCGACAGGCCGTTGCGATACGCCCAGACTCCCAATCAAGCAGACTTTATTGCCTCTATAAACTTTATTGACTACCGAGGCTTTATTGATTATCAACGCCGTGGACGACAGATTTTATCGGCCAAGATCGTAAGATGGGCAGTCATTCATGCCCGTCAGCTCGATTGGAACCATGCCCAAACTCTCGCGTCTCTCTTTTCTCTGGCGGTGTATGATCTTCGAGCATGGATCGAAGAAGACGCACGCCTTGGAGGGCCGAAAACCGTGGGCGAGCGCCCTGCGGCTGATCAGGCCGAAAACAGTGAACGAGCGCCCTGCGGCTGATTAGCCGCAAACGCGTTAGCGTCCGGTTAGACTAAGGACTACACCGCGAGAGGAAAGATAATCGCAG
>JADLDX010000760.1 GCA_020846515.1 Pirellulaceae bacterium | reverse complement strand
GGGTAGGCATTGGCAGCCCCTTGATGACTTCATTCTGGGTGCCACTGGAGAGCAACCTGGGCGCGCCGGGTGTCTTAACCGGTTGGATGTTGGTTCTGCGTTACCTGGCCTTCAGCGCGCTGGCCATTGCCTTGATGTTTGGTGCCACCGCGCTGATGCTGGAAAAACGTATCGGTATGACCGGTCGATAGAAGATGGGCCTGCATACTTTGGCGATTAGTGCCTTAATCTAAAATTGGATGCTTAGCTGCCGCGCACGTTATCGAAGAAGACTTCTAGCGAGGAGCGTTGATCGTAGGTGACGATCAAGTGGTCGCCGGGCATGAGCGCGTAGTTGTCTTCCATCGATTTGACTTTTCCGGTGTCCTTGACTCGCACGTCCATGCGGACCGGGGGCAGATTGGCACCGCTGGGTCGCATGATCGAAATATTCACGCCCCCCAAGCGTTCATGGATTTTGGCTTCTTGAACCAAGTCTTCCACAAACATGGGGCGATCTTTGCGAAGTGGAATACGCTCGATGTGCGGTTTCTCGCTATCGTTGCGAACTTCCATGATGATCGATTGGCCATCGCTGGCCGCTGGACCAACAGGCGAGGGCATACCTCCCGGCGGTATCGAATAACCGGCAGCGGCCAGGTAGGAAGTATCCAGCGTGGGACTGCGTTTCTTCCCCATCAAGGATACACAGCCTGCTTGACTGATGAAGATTGCGCACCAGCTGGCTGCCACGCCAATCCATCGGCTCGTTTTTTTCACGTCCCTGTTCCTTCAGACTCAAATCCTGAATGCCTATTTTGCTCTCTGTCTTGTATCGGCATTCGGGCTTGAAGAAATTTAGTCCAAGCGTGAAATTTATCGCAGCTTGCCTGTTTTTACAGGCGACCATCTATTTCGCAATCGGCGCAATGCTAATGCGGCTGAACTGGATATCGGTCGTTTGCTTGGCGGCTTGCAACGCGATGGGGCCACCGGCTCGACGCGAGCCGAGTCGCGGGTTGTCGTTGGTGTCGCGAGTGTCAGACGCCTCAGCCACTTGCAGGCCATTGACCCAGGCCACAAATTGGCTCTCCTCGGCGATTATGGTGATATGCGTGGGAACCGTCCCGTCGCCGACAATCGCGCGGACATCATCGTTTTCTTCGCCTGGCCGTCGGGCTGGTATCGAAAACCAGCCGGTGTGTTTAATTTTTTTCGAACTCTCTGCCGGCGCGGCATGTAGTATCTGACATTCGTAGCCAGCGTCCAGTTGGCCGGGAAGGCAGCGGAATAGTATGCCGCTGTCGACTTCGGGGGTCGCCGTTCTGTATACGGCTTGCAGGACAAAATCGTCCCACTGGCCCTTGGACTCCAATTGACCTGGCCCGCCTGTTAATCGCAAGCCATCTTCCGACGACTGGACGGTTAATGTCTCGCCCGACTTCTCAATCTTGTTCCATGCGGCTTCCCAATCAGACGATGTGGTTATGGCTTCGGTACCCAAGGGTCGCATCAATATATTGCGGAAGCGCACCGTACCTTTGTTGTGCTGCAGGGCAATGTAACCGCGGCGTAGTTTGCGTGGATCGGTGTACTCGATGACCTGTTGGCCGTCCAGCCAAACTTGGACTTCGTCACCTTGAACAATGATGCGATAGGTATGCCAGGCATTTGGTTCGACCACGCCGGCGACACTTGTCTGGACCTGTTGACGTTTGACCAGACTGCCCGTAGGAAACGGGTCGTCCTTCGGCGCGATGTTCAGCTCATAACAGTCACGCTCGACGTCCTGCGGGTCGGCTGTCGTGCGTAGGAAGATGCCGCTATTGGTCCCTTCGGGACAATTGAAATCCACCAACAGTTCATAGTCACCGATCTGGAAACTGGTGCACAGTAAACTTGGTTCGCCGCTTTCCACGGTAATGGCCCCATCCTTGGAGGCCCAATCGGCAGTTCCGACAAAGAACCAACCCATCGTGGAAACCCCGTCGTACAGCCGGACCCAGCCTTGGGCCAGTTGTTCCGGACTGAGACAACTCTCCAGCAACTGCTCGGGGCGGTAGCCTCCTAATCCGGAGACATCGTACAGGGTTGAAACTTCTGCTTCAGCATTGATCGACGACAAAGGTAGGGTATCTGCGATCGCAGGGGCGGGCGGGCCGGAATCGATAGGAGCTGGGGTTTCGCGGCAACCGGCGAGGATGACGCATAGAAGTAAGGCGAGCCTTCGCTTTTCCATCATTGACCTTGCACGCAGGAGATGAGCGGGTTGAGGGCGTACTTTTGAAGGAAACTATCACCACTTTAATGTAGTTGGTTCCTAAGCCATTCTAAGCACTTAAGCAGAAATTATTTGGGTCAAAGGTACTCCGCGTTTGAGGTATGTACGGCTTATACCCATGCAATAGTTCTGCTGCCGCACAGCGCACTAACCCTCCCGCTGCTCCCCAGTGGGAGGGTCGACCCGCGGCAGCGTGGGCGGGGAGGGCCGGCCTCGACTAACCATGCATGAAGCACTCAATGCTGTCTTGGTCTGTGCAGCGCATGCTGAGCGAAGGGGAAACCGGGGCAACGCCCTGCGGCTGATTTACTTTCGACCCTCCCTGGCGCTGCGCTTGGGCGGGTTAGAGCTTACATGATCACTAAAGCGATATCGGGTAGCGTCGGACTTTCACCTTGCCAGCGGATACGGATCGTATTGGTGGGCTGCAGTTCAGCCACCTCCAGCCGCAGACGAGCTCGTGGTCCAGCCGCATCTGATTCGCTCGCATCGCCTGGCATGCCACACTCGCACCCGTTTAACCAGCACCTCATCTGAGTCAGCGGAGCAGCGCAGGGTGTCGCATCGATTTCCAAGACGATTTGCGTTGTGTCAGACAACCCTGTGGGTCGATTAAATCGCCGCTCGATTTGTGTCAGCGTTTCGGGCTGGTCAGCCAAAACGCTCACTTGCCATGGCGCTGGTAGACGAATGCGATGTTCATCCATGGCGGCTCCCTGTGTAGCCCCGGCACTCTGTGATGTGGGAATTTGTGGCCGAGGCACTCCGTGACTCGGTTCTTTGGTTTTGCAAGCTGATTCAGGAGAGTGCTTGACGAGTCGCGGAGCGATTCGCCTACACGTAGCCCCGGCACTCCGTGACGGGGATTCTTTGGTTGGACAACTTCATGTAGAAGAGTAATTGACGAGTCGCGGAGCGATTCGTCCACAGTTCGTCTACTGCGTGACGAACTCGTTGGCTACTGACATCTGTCGGAGCTGACGAGTGGCTTTGTCTTCGATGCGAATCGAGACCTTGATTCCTCGCAACTGAACAGGAAACGGTGGTAGCGTTTCTAGTTCGCTCGAATCGTCCACACCATTGGCGCCGAAGTTATCAATGCCATCGGCACCTGCGTCGATAGAGCCTTGTCGCCATGTGGGCACGATCGCGCCCACATTGGTGGTGGCCGAAGCGGCAGCATTCAAGCGATTTTGTCCATTGATTTCCGTCACACACCCTAATCCACCAAACGCGGCTTGCTGAATGCCATCGCTTTCATAATGTGTTGACCAGGTATCGAAAGTGGGCTGGACGATGTTCGCTGCGGCCAGCAAATTAGACCCGATGACCTTGCCCGATCGCATCAGTCCGTCGGAGTACTGAAGCGACGGCGCGACGCTGGATATACCACTTAATTCGGTGATCAAGTTGGTACCTGCCACGCTGGACAAGGCGACGCCGAAGTAAGGCAAAGAACAGATGGTCTTACGCCCCCAGAGTAAGTCCACATAGGCGCCATAAGATACAATCGTCCCGCTCGAAAACGCGGCCGCATAACCCGGATCGTTTGGCGTAAGAATCGTATCATCCGATCCATCAGCCCCTAACGGTGCGGCGACGGCATCGGCACCTGCAGTCCCTATTACCGGCACACCCGCATCGTAGCCCTTAACATCAAAGGCCAAGACATCAGTGGCCAAGACATCCTCGCCCAAGCGAGCACCGGTTAAAACGAAAGACGGATGGAGAAAGTTACCTGCAGCCCCCAACAACGGACCCGGCACGCCGGCTGGGTTGGGATCACTCAGCAGCGGACTGACCGTAGCTGCATTGCCATCGTCGCTGAAGACAGTAATGGCATTCCCCACCGTACCGGCGTTGGGAATGGGCTGCTTGACCAACAGCGGCAGCGTGGTGGAATAGCTGGCAGTACCGGCAATCGAACTGGGAATAGAAAACTGAAAGTGCGCGAATCGGTTGGCCGGATTCATCAAATCTTCCAAGCTATTGGCCGCGACGCCATCGGCCGTGGCCGTGTTGCCATCGTACACGCGACGCATGGACAAATCGCATAGCTGGAATGCGGGTGCCATATCCAACGGATCAGCCAACGTGTTCGGAGTTCCCGCCGACAAGTTAAACAGACAAGGTTGGCCGTTAAACACATCGTTGTTTAAATCCGGGCGAATCAGCAGTACGCGATAATGCAACTGATAACTGTCGGGCAAATAGTTGCCATCGACATCATCAAACAAACCACCGGCACCGGCCGTTGATAAGACAGGCCGCGTAAAGAAGACGATCTCGGCCAGTTGCGAAGCGATCGTAATGGGCGCGGCCGTGAGAGCCGTGTTGACCACATTGCCCGGAGCTCGGCCAGTAAACCAAGACTCACCGGCTCGCGAGGTGAACATCAAGATGTCATCGCAGTCACCCAAGCGACTCGACCTGACGGCCTGGGTTGGCAGAGTGGGATCGACCACATTGTTTTGGTCAAACAGCGTGGCCGTGTAGTCGGTCATCGAGCCGTCAATATACTCAAAGTAACCATCGCCGGCGGTGATGTCAGACGGTGGGTCCACTCGGCAGGTCAGATTCTTCAGATCGTGCCGCAAGCGAAACGCGACCGCCCGCAACGTATTGTTCATCTGCAGGCCAGCCCGACCGAGCTTCATACTGTCGCTGACCACCTTGAAGACTTGCACCAACGAGAGCATCATCAACAAAGTGACGGCCGTGGCAATCATGACTTCCAGAAGTGTAAAGCCACGTCGACGACGCGAACCAATAGTGCGCATGAGGAGTTCCCTTTGAAGTCGGCCGCCGAACTGGACTGATCAGCGACTGGACCGAAGATGAGCTAAGGCAAAGAACCGAGCCAGATCGAACCGAATCGTCATGCACTCCACCCCAAGCGACTGTGTCCCACTGGATTGGGCCGCCGAGTAGTTCTGCCGATCATTCGTCACACTGACTGGACTTTTCCTTTCATTAGTTTACTCCCCACTGGATCCATTGCACAACGCAGACCGTTCCAAGTCAATAGATCAGCCATAATTAAATCCGGCGGCAGGCGAGCTATACTCCTCCGCTGGCTTTGTGACTGCGCGGGCATCTCGCTTGATTTCGTGCCACGGCGATTCAACCAATAGGAACTAACGCCATCCCAAACTGGAAGTACTTTGCGATTGTCTTGGCCGCGGTGCTCGGGTGGCTGACCGCCTGGTTTTCGCTGGGCGAATCATTGTGGTTGGACGAACTGCATACGACCTGGTGTGTATCTGGTTCTTTTGGGGAGGTCCAGTCGCGAGCCGCCATCGGCAATCAGTTGCCACTTTATTTTTGGTGGCAATGGGGGATCAGTCAGACATTTGGTACCAGCGAGGCCGTATGGCGCGCCACCTCGCTGGTCAGTTGGCTGGGGCTGGTCACCGTCGCCGGCGTCGTGATTTGGCGTTGGTCTCGAGCCATCCGGTGCCCCGAGTTGATGTTGGTGTTATGCCTGGCCCTCGTTGATCGCAACCAGATTTTTTACGCCACCGAGGCACGTCCCTACGCATCGATGGCCCTGGCCATCTTGGCCGCATGGTGTGCGCTGGCCGGTTGGCTATCCCCAGACAAGTCGTCCAGCTCTAGAAGTTATGGGAGAGCCTGGTTGTGGTGGTGTGCCTGGCTGGGCCTGAATGCGTTAGCGTTTTGGTTGCAGCCCACCGCAGTTTTATCTTGGGCGGCGCAGTTCGTATACCTGATCGGCCGATGGATAAACAGAGTCTGCATCTCAGCTCGCGATCCATCAGGCTCCGGACACGATGCGAGCTCCAACCAGACGCTAGCGACGATCGCTGGCGCTGGGGTGCTTCTGCTGGTGATGTGGCCGGCGCGTTACGTGCTGGAACCCGTTTGGACGTCGCGCGCCGCCTGGTCAGCCTTTGCCGCCGATACTTCACCAATCAACCTTGTGCGACAATTGCCTTTGATTGCCTGTGTTGGTCCGATCCTGGTGGCTCGGGTGGCGAGCTGGATCTGGTCGCGAGATGGCTCAGCTGTTGAGGGCCATTCGAATCAGCCAGACCCTTCGAATACATCTACATCGAGCCAGGCAAGCCAGTTCCGCCCGTGCATACCAAGACTGGGCGTGGGGTGGATGTGGATGTGTGCATGGGGCATACCGTTGGCGTTGGTGTTTTTGTCGACCAGTACGGGCCTGGCCGCCCTCGTTCATCCGCGTTACTTGTTTGCCTGCGCCATGCCGCTGGTCGTTTGGTCGGCCTGCTCGCTAGCCGACTGCACTGCTCGCCCTAACGTGCGTGTGGCGTTGGTGATAGCCATGTTTATCCTGTTGACTATACAGCAAGGCACGCTTAACGCATGGATCCATGTTCGTTTGCCTGTGGCGATGCGTGGTGAAGATTGGCGCGGAGCCATTGCCTTGATCTCGAGAAAAACCGCTACCACACATGCGCAGATTGAGCAGTTGTCGCCTCATTCGCCGATCGTCTGGTGTGCGAGCAACCTGATTGAAGGTGCCAAATCACAGCCACTGGAGAGTGGTTCGGGCCTGATGGCCAGTTACCTATCGCTGCCGCTGAGAACCATTTATTACCTTCCTAGCCAGACACAGATCGTGCCTCTGCTGAACGATCCCAGGAGCTGGTCGAAGGCGATGGACGCTTGGGAAACAGCGTCGGCAGGGTCTGATCGAAAACTCTGGTTGGTCGTGCGCAGTGGGGCGCAAGCGTTTGCGCGGAGGTTGACCCTTAGCGGCCTTCAGCCGGTAAAAGTGCATGATTTTGGCGGCGTGCAAGTGATGGAGTTGCGATAAGCGCATTACCGGGAGGTCGACGCTCCTGCGGAGACAAGCTTCCAAACCGTCCGACTATCCATGCCGTTTGAGCCCGCTGATTGGCGGTCCACAGGTGCCATGGACTGGGTCGATCGGCATGGCCAATCGCTCGCGATGCGTGGCTTGCCTCCGCAGGAGCGTCGGCCTCCCGGCTTCCAAACCGTCCGTCCATCCATGCCGTTTGGGCCCGCTTGTTGGCGGTCCACAGGTGCCATGGACATGGTCAATTCACATGGCCAATCAATCCCGATTTGCGGCGTTCCTCCGCCGGAGCGTCGGCCTCCCGGTTTTACGAATTGCAGTTGCCGCTATACTGGGCGGTCTGTAACGTGCTCGTACGCACTGTCAGGTGCTCCAGTTTCCTATACTTTGAAAGGTGTCCCTATGAGCAGCATAGAGTTGGCGGATCGGGCGGCTGATATTCGTCAGCGCCTGACGCAGCTGCGGGACAGTCTTTGACTACGCTAAAAAAGCTTCCCTTGTTGTGACCATCGAGGCTCAGATGGCAGCTCCAGATTTCTGGGGCAACCAAGAGCGGGCTCAGCATACCCTTGGGCAACTCAAGAGTCTTCGCACTGTCGTTACGCCGCTGAAAAGTGCCCTGGATTCGGTGGCGGATCTGGATGGATTGCTGGAAATGGCCGGAGAAGATCCGGCTCTTGAAGCTGAGGTGGCGGCTGAACTGACGCGTTTGGAGCAGGCCGTGGCGCAGTTGGAACTGCAAGCCATGCTTAACGGTCCACACGATGACAACGGTGCCATCCTGAGCGTCTATGCGCGCGATGGCGGCGTCGATGCCAACGATTGGGCCGAAATGGTGCTCAACATGTATATCAATTGGGCCAAGTCGCGGGAGTATGAGGTCGAATTGATCGACCGACAGGACAACGAAGAAGCCGGTATTACGCACGCATCGATCGCTAGTCGCGGCCCCATGGTCTACGGTTACCTGAGGGGCGAAGAAGGCATGCATCGGCTGGTGCGGATCAGCCCATTTAATGCCGAAGGCAAACGTCAAACCAGTTTTGCCGCCGTGGATGTGTCGCCCGAAATCAGCGATTCGACCGAAGTCGAGATCGATGAAAAAGATGTTCGGCAAGACACCTATCGAGCCAGCGGTGCGGGCGGCCAGCACGTCAACAAAACCGACAGCGCTGTGCGTTTGACGCATATACCAACCGGCATTGTGGCCAGTTGCCAAAGCGAACGCAGTCAGCATAAGAACCGGGCGATCGCTTGGAAAATGTTGCGGGCTCGTATGGTACGCGTCGAAGATGAACGCCGCGAAGCCGAGCAAATGGCCAAGTATAAGAACAAGGCACGTGTCGGCTTTGGATCTCAGATCCGCAATTACTTTTTGCATCCTGAACAACGCGTAAAGGATTCGCGAACTGAACATCTTCAAAATAGTTTTCATGCCGTAATGGCCGGGGATATCCAAGGTTTCCTGGAAGCCTTCTTGCGCTGGCGCATGGCTGAAAACGCCAATTTAAGTTGATGCACCGAACATAGATACCGAACATAGATACCGAACTTAGATACCGAACATAGATACCGAACATAGAGGCGTCGATCTGAGATATGGGCCGAAAACCGTGGGCTAGCGCCCTGCGGCTAATCAGCCGCAAGCGCGCTAGCGTCCGGTTTAGCCCGACTAAAGACCGACGCCAACTTAGATCCCGAATACTGACCTAGACACAGATCGCACCCGTTTCGTTTGGGGCTCTGGCAGAGCTCAGGAATACAACGACTATGACCAAAGGCGCCAGTCGAACACATGAACCCATGCACTTGGATGCCGGCCGGCTGGGACGCGTCGAATTCCATTGGACGGGCGATCGCTATCGCCATCTCTGGCGATTTCCGCAAGCGGTCGAATCGGCTACCCAGTTGGTATCTGTCGAATCAACCGCCGATGCGATTTGGCCCATCAGTCCGCCCCTGCAGCAAGTGCACCTGCAATCGTTTGATGACGGTCGCGAAGTCATCTTCGGCGTGGGGATGTCGGGCCGCGGACACTGGTCGGCCAGCTTTACCATGGTGCCGGAACTGAAGGGTTGGATTGTCGAGTTCGCTTGCCGCTCGCCGCTCATACCCGAGCGATTGGGCTGCGTGTACCAGCGAGGCAGCGATTGGAAAGATGGCCCGCAGGGTTGGCAGTGCAGCTTCGGTTCAACCACCTTGACGCTGGAGGCCATCGCCCCCAGTACGCTCGTGCCGTCGGCCAAAGACCAGCTCATGCTTGCCCCTGGCGCTCTGCCCACGACAACGCCATCCACTACGCAATGGGCGTACCGTATGAAGGTTGGATAATTTTAGGTAGCCACCGCTGCCAAGCGGTGGATTTCGCGCCAGACGAGTCCACCGTCTGGCGACGGTGGCTACGAATAACCAATTATCCATTCTTGGCTGCCGCCCCATGGCCGCACTCCAAAAGCAATCTCACTTGCGGCCATCGGGCAAAACGAGTATCACCGCAGCTTGTCTGTCTTTAGTTACACCGCACCGCTGGTCAAGGACGACTATGCATGCAACAAGATTATTCCTTTTCGCGATGTTCTCGCCGATGTTTGATTGGCCAGCGGCCACTGGAGCCGGGTGAACCGTTTTATTCGGTGATCCTGGGCGATGGCGAGCAATTGACGCGCGCCGATATCGCTGCGACCAACTGGCAGGGCCCACCTCCACACACGGTCGGATGGTGGCGATCGAGCATGCCACCGGCCGGAGCGCGCAAGCTGCGTCCAGCACCCGACAACGTGCTGCTAGAAACGCTCAGTCAACTCGTCGATCGGCCGGAGAGCGAAGCCTTGGCGTATCTGCTGGCTGTCTTGCTGGTTCGGCGGCGCGTACTTACGGAAGATCCGTCATTGGGTTGTCAGGCGACCGATGAACCGTCCAGTCTGTGGCACTTGCAACATCCTGTCGATGGCAGGCAGTGGACCATTCCAATGTCATTGCCCACGGCTGACGCTGTGGAAGACATTCAACAAGAGCTGACCCGCTTGCTATTCACGGAAGAATGAGCGACTCGCCACCCATGACGTCACCACTTGATCAGCCTGCGTTGCACCACGCACCTAAGCGGAAACGCCGGCATTCGTCAGCTAGACCAAGATCACATCAACTCTGGTGGATGCTGTGGATGATGGTGGTCCTGTTTCCATGTGGAGGAGCCACCTGCTCACCTCGACCAAAGTTCAATGAGTTTACGCCGCCGATCGTCTTCCAGCAGAAACCAACGCTCGAGCAACTGATCGCCCAGCTCAATCGAACGCAGAACATCGAGCGCTTGAGCTCGGGGACCGTGGAACTGTCAACGCCCGGCGCACCGATGTCCCTGGATGGCAATCTTTCCTGGCATCGGCCTTATGACTTTCGGCTGCAGGCTTACCCGGCCGCTACGCGCATGCTGGGCGATGCATTGGACGCCGGCAGCAACTCGGATCGTTTTTGGCTGCTAACAAAGCTGCCCGGGGAACCGGCGACCTTGTACCATGCCTCGCATCAGCAGTTCGAAACGCAGACTGGTCCACGCCATATTCTACCAGTCTCTCCATTGTGGATTCGTGAAGCGTTAGGTGTGATCGAGTTTGATCCAAGCTGGCATCACGAAGGACCCATCGAAAGGCCGGCCGATGGACTGGTCGAAATTCGTTCGCTGATTCCAACCGCTCGCGGCAGCTACAAACGCATTGTCATCGTGGAACCGACGCGCGCCACCGTTCAGCAACTGATTCTCAAGGACCCCGATGGCAAGATGGTGGCTTCCGCGCAGATGAGCGAGCATCAATACAAGCAGGCTATCGATGCTTCCTTGCCCCATAAAGTAGATATGCTTTTGCAACCCAACGGTGATAGTGCTGCGCTGGAGACCGGATCTAATAGCGCGGCTCAGGTGATGGGCTTTACGATCAAAATCGGTACATATCTGATCAACGAGCAATCAGGCAATGAACAGCAGCGGTATGCGATGCCAGAGTCGGCTGGTTTTCGAGCGATCGACTTGGTCGAAGCCAACGCGCGAATGAGTGCACCGCCAGCTCTAACACCGCCACCACCACGCACTGCCAATACGTACGACCCGATGCAGAATTATCGCTAAGTCTCCGCTGGCGTCACTCTATGCTGGCGTCATTCGACTTGGAACAGTTCGGCTTGCTCCTGGCCAATGTCCCACGCAACGGGACTAATGACGCCCGATGCGACTAATTGCTGGATATCTTCACGTTGAGGCCACTGGCTGAATCCGTAGTTGCCAGGACTGCGATAACGCTGGATCTCGTTCCAGTTAACCGCCAGATGCGTCACGCCAGCCGCACGTAGTGCTTGTCGTTGTTCCTCGGTAGAGCGACCAGCCAACAACTCTTCGCCTGGGTTGATATCAAAGCAAGTGCTGTACAGAATCGGCACGCGATATTCGAATACTCGCGCTTCTCCGACCAGCAGGAGTTTGTTACCTGCCGTATCCAAGTTTTGATTTATCCACGCCTGCATGCGCGAGATCCGCGGTGGATGTTCTTCATCCCCAACGTCATCGCGCAGAGCGGCCAGGGATACAAAATATCGATTGTCAGTCAGGGGCGCTGAGTTGATAATCGCGCCATAACCTAGGCCCATGATCAACAAGGTATGAGCCAACCAAGGCGACTGGCTTCGCAGGTGGAACAATCCCCAACCGGCCAGCGCCGACCATAGGCCGGTCACCGGTAACCAGAAGCGATCGATGCGATGCGTGGCTGTCCACCAGATGATCAGAATCCAGGCGGACCAGCCCACGATCAACCACCATCCCAGATCCGTCGGCCATTGAAAGCGGCGCCGCTGGACCAGGCAGACTAGAGCCACTGCCAGCCCCAAGATCATCGTCGGTTGCACAAAGGTGGAAGTGAGAGTCACGCGCTGGGCGTCACTGGCCAATCGCCCGGCAGTCGACGTAATGCGTGTAGATATCGGCGCATCGCTTGGTGCCGACAAGGGTACCTGATGCGCCTGCTGCCACTGTTGAATCTTCTCCGCTGTTAAGGTGCGGCCACCAAAGATGGATGCGGCCAGCGGATAGACTGGATTGCCAGTCAGCACGGCACTCTTGATATACCAGGGCACGCAGGTCACCAGCAGACCAAGCCCACAGCAGAGGACGTATCGCAGTTGCCCGTTCCGCAGGCCATGGGGACTCTGTCGTGTCTGTTGACGCATCAGGAACTTGAGAGGCCCAGCAGCCAAGAAGGCCAGCAGTGCCAGGCAAGGCATCACGGCAAACACCAATCCAGGATACTTGCTGGCCGCAGCCATTCCGGAGAACGTACCGGCCAAACACCACCAACCAGCCGCCATGGCTGAATCGGCTACTGTGTCTGTTGATTCACTTGAGGCGTCTAATCCCCCTGCGGCCCTAGACATCTTAGATGCGTCCATGGCTTGCCAGGTCGCTAAAGCCGCGGCCAGAACGTAGGTCGCGAGCGCTCCATCGATTAATCCCAGCACAGCCACATGCGCGATGCCGTGGCTGCTTAGCCAGATACCGGCTGCGGACCAGCCTGCGTAGCTACCCCAACGACGCGTCATCCAAGTGCCCAGCAACACCGCCCCGATCAAACTGATCGAAGCTGATATCGACTTGCCAATTAAACCACCCAACCATGCATCGCGTTGGTCCACCAGTACCATGGCCGCCAGGGTATGCATCTCAATACCTAGCGGCATGTTGGCATAAATATTGTGCGGCACAAAGCCGATGGAGCCCGACTGATAAAACTCTTTGGGCGCTTGCAGGTGATATTCGACGACGTCGAACTCACTGGCTGGCACCCAGGCTCCCAGCACAATCACGATCCCCAACCAGATGGTCAGGCCAATCATGGCCATCGACAGCGCGCGATCAAACGGACCGTTGGTAGCGCGACTGGTGGTCGTGGTTGAGGGCTTGGGCTCTTTGGTTGCAGATGCTGGGTTTCTGACAAGTTGTGCACGGTCGGCCTCTGCCCGACGTTCCTGGTTTAGCCAGCGCGCGAGAAAAAAGTTGAGGCCAGTCGCTGTCGCTAGCAGTAGCAGCCATGTGGTGCGCGAAGACAGTCCGCCACACAAGCCAAACACCAGCGTCAGCGTGGAGAGGCCGGCCAGGCCAATCAGGGAAGACCAAGCGAGTCGCTCTAGCCGAGTGGACAACGTCTGGTTGCGACGCTGGCCCGAGGGGCCGCCGGTCAGGCACAGACGCACGGGCCACGGCCAACCAATGGCGGTCGCCAGGAGTAGCCACGTCGCGGTACCCAACGCGATTGGCCAGCGGTCCACAAAACCCAGCGGCAATCGACCGCCATCGAACCAAGTGGTGATCACCCCTTCGGGGTAGACCAGCGTCGAGAGCAGTAAGGAAGCGCGGCTGAGGGTACCTTGCTCGCTTTCCTGAAGCGGCTGGCCGAGGAAAACCAGCCAGTAAAATCCCAGCGCCAACCATGCGGCCAAGGACGCGGCGAGGGAAGCGATGGTGCGATCAGGTGCGGACATGTGGTTCTTTCGTGGTCCTCACCCAAGCAACCTGCATAATCGTTACGTGCCGCGGACGACCGCCAAAGGAATGCTGCGTCGGAAGAGGTAGCGCAGAGAGT
>JADLDX010000759.1 GCA_020846515.1 Pirellulaceae bacterium | reverse complement strand
CGGCTGCTGACCAACAATCCGAAGAAGACGGAAGCCTTCAACTTGCGCGGTTACGATCTGCGCGTGGTGGATCAAGTCCCGATTGTCTCGCTTTCGAATCCGCATAACGCGGCCTACCTGGCGACCAAACGCGAAAAACTGGGCCATCAATTGCCCGAGTAGGTGAACGCTGAACGTGTACGCCCAAAACGTTCTGAAAAGGTGCTGAGCGGTGCTGATGGCTCAATCGGTGGTGATGACAACGGCCGTGACGTTGTCTCGACCGCATTCGGCTATTGAGCTAAGTACCAATCGCTGGGCGACCGGCGTATCGTTGGGTAGTTGCTCCGGAGCTCGGATGATTTCATCCAGCCCTCGGTCCCACAAGCCTTCTACCAGACCGTCGCTGCAGAGCAAGAAACGATCGCCCACTTCGTACGGAAAGGTACCTAGTTGTGGTTTGAGGAACTGGTGACCGGCGCCGAGCGCTTGTGCCAGCACGTTCTTGCGAGGATGGGTACGAGCCTGGCGTTCGTTCAATTCCCCTTTGCGTCGCAGCCAACCTACGTGGGTGTGGTCTTCAGAGATTTGTTCAATGCCACCGACCGCAGGCAAACGATACAGTCGAGTATCGCCGACATGACCGAAGACCACGTGGCCGCGTCGAAACCAGGCGAGAGTCAAAGTCGCGCCCATATTGCGACAGTTGTCATCGAAACGGCCAAGCTTGGTCATCTCTTTATGGATGGCCACAAACAGTTCCAGTAATATCGAATTGCTATAGGCTAAAAAACGATCGTCGTTCAGACCAAACTGCTTCGGCAACAATGAGGTGATCTTTTCCATCGCGATCTTGCTCGCGAATTCACCGGAGCGTTCACCACCCATTCCATCGCTCACGGCGAACAAGAAATCAGCGTCTGCCAGCGATGCTTCGCCATTTTTACCCAAGTAACGCACACCGCGTTCATCTAATAAAATGGCCAGGAACGTATCTTCGTTATTGGGGCGGAAACGCCCCGGGTGCGTCATGCCAGACCAATGAATGCGCTGGGGCGCAGTAACGGATGAGTCCGCATGGGCATCCGCCGTTTTATCGGCTTCCGGTCCGATAATGGTGGCAAACTCAAAATCGATCACGCAGAATCGACCGTCCAGAGCCCGGTAGGTAATGTTGCGCAGGAACGGGTCATCGTGTCGCACGCCATAGGACTCGAGTTCCTCGAAGATCTCGCGCATGCGCTGCTCGCCCATGTGCTCGACGCGTGCCCCGCAGTTGCTGGTCGTCAGAGTAAGCGTCTTGGGATCTGCATCGAGCAATCGCGGTACGAAGTCGCACTTGCGCGATTCAAGGTACTTAAGCACCTTTCTTTCATTCTCAAAACGCGTCTCAGCCTGTGGGCCGCGAAACTCCTTGTGGACTCGGCCATCATAGCCAATACGCACGACGGCCCGCTGCGTATTCTTCGCTTCGTACATGGGGTGTCTTCTATGCAGAAAATGAGTGTGGGTCGCAGGGTGTCAAACCTTTTATTCTACCCTCGATCGATCGTTTTGTTGATGACGGATCGGTCAGCCACCCAAAGCTGGTAAACTAATGAGGATTGCCGTTACCACGTTTTCGCTAAATCGCAGTGGCCATGTTGTGGTCGCCGCAACTTGCGAGACGGGCACAGGCCGCGACAGCCCTCTCAGGTAGACCCTTTGGGTCTTGGGACCCGAGGCTTATACAGCCCGTTGAGAGTATTTGGCGCAGCGGGTACCGGTCAGGCAACGAACTCATGTAAGGATCAGATGCGATGGTCAAGTTTCCCACCAAACTTGAAGAACTACTACCACCTCAAGCCGTTTCCAAAGTTCTCGATCTGCTCAGCCAGCCGACGCTGACCAATGCAGTTCGCGAGACGTTGCAGAAGGTCGGCATTAAAGATTCGAATCCCGTGGGACAAGTGCAAGATGCCTGGCGGCAAGCGCGCGGGTGGTTCGAGTCGGTGATCGATCGCGTCATGGAGCAAAACCAGGCCAGCCCAGCCGCTATCAATGCGACCGGCCAACTGTTTCATCCGCGCTGCACGAGTTTACCCGCTGACTCGATCGCCGTTCAAGCCTTGGTGGCATCGGCCATCAGCTTCCAAGATCAAGCACAGTTGGAACAATTCGCCACGCATCAAGCGGCCCAAACCGTTGGCGCACCGGCGGCCATCTTCGTCAGTAGCGCTACCGCCGCGCTGGTACTGCTCACACGGTGCGATGCGTTCAGTGGTGGAGTGGTGATCGCCCGAACAGATGTCTTGCGCATTCCGGGCTCAGCTGATATTCGCGGTATCTTGGAAGCCGGCAGTCATCCCTTTGTCGACGTGGGCGCTGTCAATGGTGCCACCGACGAAGAATGGCGGCAAGCGATCAGCAGCGACCGCCAGACGCTGCTGCGCATCAGTCCCAACAGTCTGGAAATGAAAGAAGCCCTATCGCAATACACTGCAGCCTTGGCTCACGCGCGCGATCGCCGCGCGGCCGTGGTGGATGTGCTGTTTGATGCGACCTTGGATGAGGAACTGAGCCCGCTGGGGTTTCCGATGTTGAACCGGGCCTTGGCCAGTGGAGCCGACTTAGTTATCGCCCCCCTGGATGGCCTGCTGGGTGCTCCGAGCGGCGCGCTCATCGCCGGGCGCGAAGATTTGGTGCGTGCGATGCATACCACCGCCACCGCCAATGGCGCGCTGCTCCAAGGCCCCCTACTGGCCGCCGCCGCCACCATCTTTGGTCGCGACGATCGCAGCGATGGGCCGCCGCGACCACGCTCCAGCATTACGCAAATGGTTTTGGCCAATATTGAGAACTTGAAAGATCGCGCTCGACGTCTGGCCGTTCAACTCCACGATACGCCGAGAATCGCCACCGCTGAAGCCATCGCGCGTCAGGCTCGTCTTGGCCCCTCGCCGTGGCATCGATACAGCTTGCCATCCCACGCGGTCGCCGTGACGCCGCGCGATCAGTCGGCCGAAGATCTCGCGCGGGACTTGGCTAGTGGAAAAACGGGCGCTGCCGTGTGGGTCAGTATCGAAGAGGGACGCGCGCTGATCGATCTGCGATTCGTTGAACCCGCAGATGACCACAAGATCGTCGAAACCTTAACTGGACAGCGCCCGTAGCCACCGCTGCCAAGCGGTGGGAAGTCACCTGTAATGCTTCCACCGTCTGGCGACGGGTGGCTACGAGTCGACCGGGTGGCTACGAGTCGACCGGATGGCTACGGGTATCACAACGGCAGGTGGGCACCGTGCGTATACTTGGCCACTGCATCAGGATTCAGTTTCAATCCTAGTCCGGGGCGATTAGGGATCGCCAACATGCCATCGGCGTCTAATTGCCAACCGCCCTCGGTGATCTCGTCAATAAACGGCGAACCGGTTAGGTACTCCACGAATTCGGTGCCCGAAATGGCTGTGGCTAGTTGCAAGTCAGCCGCCAAGCCAACTGCAGTGTTCCAACCGTGCGGCACGAATTTGACACCGTGATCTTGCGCCATCCAAGCGATGCGGCGTTCTTCGCTCAGACCACCAACTTTGGTTACGTCAGGTTGCACAATATCAAAGGCTCGCGCCTCCAACCAAGGCTGGAACGCCTGACGACGCGTCAGCACTTCCCCGCCGCTGATGGGCAGGGGAGCATGCTCGCGCAGTTTCACATAGTCCTCTAATGCATCGGGCACCAGCGCCTCTTCGAACCAGGTGACATCGTAATCGGCTAACATGCTGGCTGTATTGAGTGCCCATTTGTAGCCATTGGACCAGTGCGCATCACTGCCACCGGCACCCACCATCAATTGGCAATCATCACCGATGGCATGGCGGGCTGCAGCGACGATCGCTTCATCAGTCTGCGCGTTGCGGCGACCGAATGGTCCCCAGCCGATCTTGAACGCCCGAAATCCTTGGGCCTTCACACGCAACAAGTGATCCCGTAATTTTTCTGGTTCATCCATCAATAGCGAGGCATAGGGCTGGACGCGTTCGCGATATCGCCCGCCCATGAGACTGCCCACAGATTGGCCAGTGGCTTTGCCTAGAATATCCCATAGCGCGATATCGATCCCACTGATTGCATGCGTGATCGAACCACCGCGGCCAAGCCAAAACATGTTTTGATGCAGCTTTTCACTGACTCGTTCAGGCTCTAGCGCATTCTCGTTCCGATAGAGCGGCTCAAGCAAGTTTAGCGAGGCTTGTACCAAGGCATCGTTAGTAAACACGCTCCCGAGGCCGGTTACGCCTTCGTCGGTATAAACAGCAATGAGCGTATGCACACAATCTTCGGGTCGCAGTTCGTTGCTCCAACCACCTTCGGGAGTAGCACCACGCAGACCGGCACAGCGGATCTCTTTGATTTTCATGGATAGATTTGAATTAACAGTAAAGGGAAAAAGAGTGAGAAAACGAACCACCACATCGAATCAGGCTTGAAGTCTTGTAGGCCGGTAGGCTTGTTCGCTTAAGCCAAGCCAAACAGTTTGGCTTGCGGTTTAAACTCTACCTGGGCATCCAGCGGGAAGATTGGCCGTGGGCAGCGCGTGTGGCCCAGGTACTTGAGGTTGGCGCTGGAGGAACCTGGTGCATCAATGTTGACCATCTGGCTACACCACTGCGCGTACATGTGCGGCTGGCAGTGTGGCGACTTAATGACCACCGCATCAAAATGCTGAGGGTTCTGTCCGTTGGCGTAGAAGAAAGAACGATCATACAGATTGACCGCGCGACTGCTGACGACCAAGGTAAAGTTGGCGACTTCCAATACGGCAGTGGGACCGGCCAACCATTGTTCGCCAAAGGACTCGCTGCGAAAACGTCCATCGCTCAGCATTCGCACGACAGCCGTGACGGGCAATGGTTGAAAGCGAGTCGGATCATGCAAACCGCCAAGTGTTGTTTTTATGGTCGCGCCGACGCCAGCACGCATGGCCTGGGATACGGCCGCTGCATCGACGATCGGTATCAGCGTGCGGCCACGGTAATCTGCTTTCATCAGTG
>JADLDX010000758.1 GCA_020846515.1 Pirellulaceae bacterium | reverse complement strand
TTGAGAGCGTTGGCCGAACTCAGTCAACAATCCAACCTTCATGAGTAACAGATTCGCATCGGTCGGGAACTGCGCGAGCAATTTTTCGACCAGACTCATTTGATCGGTGGGGTCGGCATCGTAACGCGCCAGCGATAATTGGCACTGCAAGGTCAAGCGATGGTCGGGAGCCCGCTGCTGCATGCGCTGCAAGGCGTCCAAGGCCGTCTGGCGATCATGTTTGGCTAAAGCACAGTCGGCCAGATAATGATCATCGTAAAGATCGGCATCCGTCAATTCGATACCGACGATGCGCTGGACCTGGTCGTCGGGCACCATGACCATTCCACGTGGACCAGTACTGGCATAGTGGTCCAGGAATTTATCGGAGGCCGCCTCGCCCACCGAGCGTTCGTTAGGGTCTTGAACCAATAGTGTGCCGCGATAGATATCGATTCCGACAATGCCTTGTGAATGCGCGCTGCCTGGATCAACCGTGGTCAGCGTCATCGGTACTCCGGCCCGTATCAAACGCTCGACCGACCCTTCCGTGATACGAAACTCGCGCGCATGGAAACCATTTTCTTCTGCCCATCGCCGTTCGTCATACCCGCGCGTACCTTCGTAACAAATACGTTGCACGATCTCTTCATGCTTGACAGGTTTCTGCCAGTAATGAGCGATCGAGGTTAGTGTCGCCGGTACACAAGTATCATGAAACTGGCGTACGAACGGCACTGGCAACTGCACGCGCGGTGCTGGTGCCAGGTCTGAACCGCTGGTCTGCTGATGGGTCATGGCGGTCTTCAGACGCTCGATCAGCCGTTGAAAGAATGGGCGTTCGGTTTTTTCTGCAAGCTGAATCGCTTCCTCGTATCGACCAAGAAAGTAAGCCACATCGCAGCGTTCGCCGGCCAACCATTTCATATGGTCACCGTCGGACTTGGCCAACGGCCAGAATTGTTCGGCGCGAGCCAAAGAGTCCCAGGCAGCTTGATAGTCTTTTAGTTCGCGTTGTAGAGCGGCCAACTGGCACCATACCTCACCACTTTGGAGACGGTTGGCCGCGTCCGACAAGAGCTCCATTGCCTCGTCATCGCGCCGCAGTTGCACCAGCCGATAGGCAGCAGCCTGCACGGCCGGTCGAAAGTAAGGTCGCAACTTTAGCGCCTCGCGCGCCGCTTGCAACGCATCTTCATGCAGGTCTTGTCGATCCAACAAGTCAGATAACTCGACATGTAGCCACGCGCTGTCGGGATCTAACTCAAGGGCTTCGATCATAAAAGGCTCAGCGCGCGAAAAGTCACGCATGGCACTGAGCATCAACGCCTTGAGTGCTAACCAATCGGCCGTTAGTGTGTGGCTCGCTCCTGGCGGTAAATTGCGATTACGATAACGTCGCCAGGCATGCACGCTGCCAAAGCGACTCCAATAACCCATGGCTGCATAATACTGAGCCGTTGGATCGTCGGGATATTCGCGTGCAGCCAGCCAGTGCAGCACTCGCGCTAAACGAGGTGATCCCAAGTTACCGGCCAACCGACCGGCTAAGACGCGACCTTCTGCCCCAGGCCATTTTGTCAGTTCACCCAGGGCACTGCCAGCGGCCAAGGCATCCAGGTAACGGCCCTGATCATAGAGACGTGTGACCTCCAGCAATACCACTTCACGGTTCACACTTCCAATTTCATTCATTCGGCCGACCGGTTCCTGGCTGTCGCGTTGGGCGGGAGTTATAAGCACAGAGGTAGTTGGGTTCATGGTGTCATCGCTAAGTGCCCGTCACGGACAATTTCGCCTCCATGAATGTGGTGAGTTTCCGCGCCAAATGCAACCTTTTGCGGAAAGTTTTCACGAGAAGCCGGCCCAGAAACCGGGTCTGAATTCGCTCTAGGCACGTCGTTACGACCCATTCGGGATTAAGGCACTTAAATTTTTAAGCCATGACCAGGCAAGTCTTGTCGACATGCTTACGTAAGGCGTCAAGAGCCAAAGTCAAAATGGGCGAAGTTCGCTATTGCTTCCTAGCTTAATTGTTTGGTATGAACACAAAGTCCTAAGCAGGTGAGCAAACGCAGAATCTGACTGCTCGTTTAACCCGTCCTAGAATCTCATGTCTCCGGCGACTTATGAACATGGCAACCTTCGAGCCCGCGATGGCCAAGACTCGATTCTGGCGACTCTCAAAATACCTAATTCCTTTGGACCGATCTGCCCTGCGATTGACCGGGGCTCCAGCTCCCAAGAAATTGGCAACCCTTGACCAACTGGCCGAGCGATTCCCCGCGCAGGTTCAGGCGCACAACATCGGCTGCGATCATGATTTCGGTAGCTTTGACTTCACGACCATTCGTTCCGGCCAAGTCCAAGACAGGCAGGCGCGTGCCGAACCGCCGTTTCAATTGCGAGTGTTTAGTCTGACCGACTCCACTTCCGTTGGGCGACATTCATGTCTCTTGGGACCCGAAAACACATTGGTCGCCGACCTGGGATATTACCTACCCGATAACGACTTCCGCTCGCGGAGTTGGCTGGCCAAATGCAACCCGCGTTACTGGCGATCCCAGTGGTTGGTCGACCTGCGAAATCGACGGCAGTTGCCTGCGGTGCAGAAACTGCGCGGCACAGCCGTGCTGCTAAACAATCCATGGTGTCACAACTATTATCACTGGTTGTTGGAAGTGGCACCGCGATTAATGGTCATGCGACAGGCCGGTCTAACAGCCGATTGGTACGTCGTCGAGTGTCAAAGTCGATTTCAAAAGCGCGCCCTCGAGTTGCTGGGCGTACCGGCAGAACGACTGATACAGCCCCACTTTGGATTACATCTGAAGGCAGATCAATTCCTGCGTCCCAGCCATCCCGGCTTGGGCAATTGGCAAGCGATGGCGGATTGCATTCTGCAAGAACTATCCATGCAAGGCAGCCCAGATGCTGGGAACACAAGTACTGGGAACACTGGTGCAGGCAAGGCTGCTCCAATAGCAGGCGGTCGAATTTACATTAGCCGCAAAGCGGCGGCTCATCGTAAAGTCGCCAACGAGATAGAACTCGAGAAGTTCTTGGCGCAGTACGGTTTTCAATCTTATTCATTCGAACATCTGGACTTTGCCGAGCAAGTTCGATTGATACACAATGCGGAGGCGATTGTGGCTGTACATGGAGCGGCCTTAGCCAATCTCATCTTTGCGCGGCCCGATACACGAGTGGTCGAACTGTGCCCTGTCCATCGATACAACACCGATTGCTTCCCAAGGATGAGTCACAAGCTGGGACATCACCATGTCAATGTGCTCACACCTAGCACCCGCTTTCGTCAGCAGCTGTCGGTCAATCTGACCGACGTAGCTGCTGCGTTAGACATGTGTGGTGTTGAACGCGACTGCGGCTTACGGAAGATTGAAGGGCGAGGCACGCAGCGAACTAAAGTCGCCTGAGTTGGGTTCAAAGCTTACACCAGTGCCTGGTGGTGGCACGGGTACTTGAGTGCCCCCGGCTGATCCCTGTGGGTTGGCGCCAGACTTTCCTGTCCCATTGGTTCCACTTTCGGATGCATCGCCCGCACCAGTGCCAGTTCTACCAGGCGATGACGCTGGAACC
>JADLDX010000757.1 GCA_020846515.1 Pirellulaceae bacterium | reverse complement strand
TGTTGCCAAAACCGATTGACCGTTACGCGAGCGGTTAACGGATGTTCGGGGCTGACCAACCATTTGGCCATGTCCAATCGCGTCGCGCGTGTTTGACCATCGGCTACCTTTAACGGCGGCAAAAACGCAGGCGTACCTGGCTTGACCTCGTCACCCGGTTGATCGTATTGGCCTCGCTTCATGACATGGGCCGTCCGAGGTTCGGGCAAGTCGCCGAAGATCATCGTGCCGGGGATGCTCTTTTCCAAACCTTTCCAGGCATCGTAGGCGCGTTGCCAACCAATTCTCGCGGCCTTTAACTCCGCACTTACATCGCGAGCAACATACTTGGCAAACTGAGTCCGCAACTGGAACAGCGTGCCAGGGCTGAGACCTGCAGACTGGTCGGCTTCACCCGCCTGGCCTGCTTCACCTGCTGGGTTCGCTGTGCCTGCTGGGTTCGCTGTGCCTGGCTGGGCAGCCTGAGCCTCTTTGGCCTGTGGATTCGCATTGTTCTTCTTCCTGTTACGACCTTTGGCCTTCTTGGTTCCAGTGGCTGGCTTGGCCTGTTGAGCTTTCGAAGCATCCGTGTTCTTGTCAGCTTCCTTGGTCTTTTCATCACTCTTGTTGTCAGCGCCGGCCTTTTTGTCAGCACCAGTCTTATCGTTGGCACTGGGCACGTTATCTGTCTTGGGCTTACTGTCAGTACTGGTGACCTTCGCGATTGGTCCGGCCTTTAAGACCTTGGCCACTTCGGCTGGTACCAGAGGAATAGTGCGATCCTGGCCATACTTCCACCAATTCTCCAGCGCAGCACCGGGGTCATTGGCGGCGCGTTCGCCTTGGACGCGCAGGCCATCTATCCAGCAGATGCCACCGAATTGGGAAAGCAACATGTCGTTGACAAACGTGCCTGCAGGCAGATTTAGCTCGCTGGCATCGATCGACATCAAGTGCCACTTAGCCACCTCTGGTAATGGCCCCATCAGTCGATTATTGTCCGCTTTGAATTCCCCCTTGCGCAGCAGATCGGTCTTACCCCAACCATAACGGCGCTGTCCGGCGCTGGTGTTCAATTCCAGCATGACCGCTTTCGAAGGATTGTTGGGATCGATGTGCAACCAGAACATCAGCTTGGGTGCGTTGGGAATTACCCGGGGCACGATGCCGCCGTCAATTTTCTGCTGATAATAATCTCCAAAGGCCAGTCGCAACGCGCGCTGACCCACTGGTATTTCCATGACGGTTGAGTCCGTCCAGACTTCGCGATTGCGAGTTGTATTGCTGCCGGTTGCGCCCATTGGCAGGTTGTCGTCCAGCCAAAGATCATCGACCTCCTGCGAAACATTCGAATTGGCTGTTGATGGCGCTGCGCTGCTGGCGGCTACGCTTTCCCATGCTTTGGCCTCGGCTTCAGCCAACTCCTGGCAACGTTTCTCCAAGTCTTGTTCTATCTTCTTCAGCCGTTCCAGCTCTGCTTTTTGTGCTGGCGTAGCCAACGAAAGATAGGGCGGGGTATCGCTGGCATTGCCGTCCATGGCAGGATCGGCAGCGCTATAGAAGAATGCATAAAACGAGTAGAACTCGTTCATCGTTAGTGGATCATATTTGTGATCGTGGCATACCGCACAACCACCGGTCATTCCCAACCAGGTTTGTACGGTGGTGCTAGCGCGATCGACGGCATATCGGAACAAGAATTCGTCCTTGATCGCTCCACCTTCGCTAGTTGTCACGTTGCAGCGATTGAAACCGGTAGCCACCAACTGCGATTGCGAGGGATTGGGCAGTAGATCGCCGGCCAATTGGTCAACGGTGAACTGGTCGAAGGGTTGATTGCTATTAAAAGCGTCCACGACCCAGTCGCGATAGGCCCAAACGTCGCGCACGTTATCCAAATGCAACCCGTGGGTATCGCCATAGCGAGCTACATCCAGCCAATGACGGGCCATCTCTTGGCCATAGGCAGAACTGGACAAGTAACGCTCGACCATTTGTTCATAGGCATTGGCCGACGTATCGTTGATGTATTGCTCAACTTCGTCTGTCTTGGGTGGCAAACCGGTCAGTGTAAAAGCCACTCGGCGGATGAGCGTGCGTCGGTCGGCCTCGCTTTGCGGTTGTAGGCCACTGGCAACGATACCAGGCAGCAAAAAGCGGTCGAGTGGGTTGTCCTTCCAGGCCAGATGCGATTCCGAGGGCGCTGGCAGAGTTGGTGGAGTAATTGGCTCCAAAGCCCAATGTTTTTGATATTTGCCACCTTGGGCCAGCCAGCGCCGGATCACGTCGCGTTCTTGCTCAGTCAACTGGCGCACCGCGTCCGGAGGAGGCATGACCTGATCGGGATCCGAGCTCAGGATGCGTTTCCAGAGCTGGCTCTCGTCGGGTTTGCCCGGCACAATGGCAGCGCCTGAGTCGCGAGGCTTAACGGCTTCCTCGGCCACGTCCAGTCGCAAATCGGCTTGCCGCGCCTTGGCATCAAAACCGTGGCAACGATAGCAAGCCGCACTTAAGATCGGCCGTACGTCGCGGTTAAACTGCACTTGGTCATCCGCGTTGATGACCCGAGGCAGCGCAGTCACACAAAACAGCATCAAACAGGCCAATGTCCATCGCATGAACGGGGATTCCATGGGTACTGAGGTGGGGTTGCGTGGGCGTGGGCTGAACCACTGACTGTCTATTGTATGTCGAGCCACTTGGCCGGTCTATCATCACGGCCACCCAAATGAGTACAGCAGACCAATCGAATCGCTGTTAATATGGAGTAGTGGTCTGTTGGAGTACGGCTGCGTCATTCCCGGCGTGGGCCGCGGAAATCGACGAAGATAGTCCAATTGGCCGGCGGATTTAGCCCTTTTTGCATTCCTGATCCGGTCACCTTATCTAGAACGTGAGCAAACAGCGATGGCGCGTGTAGAAACTCCCAGGCTATTCCACGGCTACTCTAACTCTGGGGGCTCGCAGTTTGGGGGCTCATGCCGGCGTTTGGGCTTGAACTGGGCCGGCTTGAACTGGGCCTGCCTGAACTGGGCCTGCGTGCTACTCGGCCTGGCCATGGTTCCGGGATTTACGGGACAGGCCCGGGCGGCGGTCACCGCCGAGCAGCGCAAGCAGATTTCGGAGATCGAGAGCGAGATCACGATTGCGGGCCGGTTCTACAGCAGTAGTAAATTTGAAGAGTCGGCCGCCAAACTGACCAACGCTCAAAAGATCCTGCTGAAATTGCTCGAAGTCAAAGATCCTGCCCTTCAGAAGACGCTGCGACCCATCTACTCGCGTTTAGAGAAAGCCCATGCGTTGCTGGAGTTGGAGGGCGCGACGCTCGAAGTGTTACCACGCTGGGATGAGTTGATCGGCGAGGAAAAACCGGCAGCGACAACCGACATGGTTAGTTTCAAATCTGATATTGCCCCCTTTCTCGTCGGGCAATGCGGTAATTGCCACATCAATCGCCGCCAGGGACAGTTCTCGATGGCGTCCTTCAATGAATTGATGCAGGGTATCAACGGGCGCAAAGTAGTTTCGCCTGGTGGATCCAAGGGTTCGCGCATTGTCGAAGTAATCGAGTCCGGCGATATGCCGCGCGGCGGCGGCAAAGTGAGCGATGAGAACTTTGCGAAACTCAAAAAATGGATCGATAGCGGCGCTAAGTTCGACGGGCCGGACCCGATGGCACCGCTGAACAGCTACGCGAAAGCGGAAGGGACGATGGCCACAGCCAATCCCGACGCCGATAAAATTACGGCTCCCACCGGCCAAGAAACAGTCAAGTATGCTGCCGACATCGCGCCCCTACTGATGGAGAACTGCAACGGTTGCCATATCAATGGCCGTCGGGCGTCGGGTGGTCTGAGCATGGATAACTTTGCGGCCATGCGTCGCGGTGGCGATAGTGGACGAGTGATCGTGCCCGGCAAACCTGATGAAAGTTTATTGATCAAGAAATTGAAAGGACTCGCCGGACAACGGATGCCGGCAGGACGCCCTGCTCTGTCGGATGCAAAGATCGCCTTGATCAGCACTTGGATCAAAGAAGGCGCGACCTACGACGGTGCCAGTCCAACGTTGGCCATCGAAAATGTAGTTAACCAGGCCTGGGCGGCTGCGGCTTCTCATCAAGAACTACTCGCCCGTCGTACCGAACGCGCTAAAGATTTGTGGAAGAAAGTACTACCAACCTCCGAGCCGTCGATTGCCAGCAATAGTGACCTGTTCGTTTTGGGCAACATCACTCAAGGTCGCGCTGACGACTGGCTGGCCGCTGGTCAGCAAGCGCTCGCCGATGTGCGTAATCAACTGCGTTTACCCGCAGGCAGCATGGTCAAAGGTGGCGTAGCGATCTTCATTTACAAAGGTCGTTATGACTACAGCGAGTTCGGTCGCATGAATGAAAATCGCAAGCTGCCTCCCAACTGGCAAGGCCACTGGCGAGCCACCCCTTTGGATGTTTATGTGGCTGTAGTGGACGATACCAAGTTGGATGCCAAGCAACAGGTCGGACTCTTGGCTCAACAATTCGCCGGCGCTGATGTGGGCTCGCTGCCGCAAGTGCCTGACTGGTTTGCCGAAGGCGTAGCACGCAATGTCGCGATCGCAACGGCGGCTAGAGGTGATGCGCGCGTCGAACAATGGAAACGTACGTTACCTGCCGCTGCCGCGATGGTTGATAAATCGGAAACGCTGCTCGAAGGACGCTTGGACGACGAAGCCTCAGGCCTGGTCGGCATGAAGTTAGTCGGCGTGATGATGGATCGACGCAATCGCAAACAGTTCGATGCCTTGCTGGATTTGATGCGCGAAGGCAAACCCTTTCCGGAAGCCTGCACGCAAACCTTCTTGCCACCCGATAAGTTCGTTAAGAGCTGGGTCGGGAAATAACGGGCAACAAAACATGTAGACGAATCGCTCCGCGACTCGTCAATCATTCCGCGTTAACGTGGTTCTCTACTAGGGTGCCCTTTAGGTAGCCACCACTGCCAAGCGGTGGATTTCGCCATCAGCCAAGTCCACCGTCTGGCGACGGTGGCTACGAGGCGAGCCGATAGTAGATGAAGATGCCCATACCGACGGCCAAGACCAGCAGGACGACCAGGCCGGCTATAACCGCGACCAGCTTGGTGCGAGAATTGGGTAATGCCACGGGCTGGGTCATCGGCTTAGAGATCGCTTTGGCCACTACCTGTGTGCCCGGCTTGGAGCCAGGTTTTGTGCCCGTGGTACTGGTACCTGAAGAACCCGCTCCCGCCCCAACTGCGCTGCCCGTGCTCGGCGATGATTTGCCATCGCCGCTGGCTTGCCCATGCGTGGTCGATTGAGCCGAGCGTCGGCGAATTTCTGCTTCCAAGTCGATGCGACTGGTCTCGTCAGAGGAGCCGCCTTTGTTGGCGATCCGCATCAGAATGCCGCTATCACCACTGGAGAGTTTGGAGCCACTGCTGCTCGACCTGCCCGCTTCTGTGTCACTGGAACGGTTACTGACCGTATCGATCGATGAAGGCGACAACCGGCCCGAACCCACCTGGCTCTCTTCGCCTAAATTCAAATGGCTATCGCCGCTGCCGCCGCCCACTTTAGCGAATCGTTTCTGGTCTGCTAAATACTTGACACGCCAGGCATCGAGAACTTCAGCCACTTGAGTGCACGACGCGTAACGAAACTTGGGGTCCTTCTGAATCATTTTGACACAGATGCCCTCTAGTTCCCCTGGGCAATCGCTGCGCAGTTTGCGGACATCCGTCGGCATACTCGATTGGTGCTTGGCAATCCGCTGCGCGATCGAGCCTTCTGGGAACGGTGCGTTACCGGTCAGCATGAAGTACATCGTGCAGCCCAGGCCATAGATGTCCGCGCGATGATCGACCTTATGACTGTTGAGCGCTTGCTCAGGCGCCAGATAGTCGGCTGTCCCCAGAACTTTATCGTT
>JADLDX010000756.1 GCA_020846515.1 Pirellulaceae bacterium | reverse complement strand
CTTGATAGTAGGCTTCGGTCATAAACTCAAGTTGCTGCGGTGCGTCGGTCCAACGCCCGCTACTGGCCAAGTCTTCGGCCGCCGAACCAGTGTATTCCAAAGCTGTTTGACTAGAGCTTCGCGAGAAGCCGGCTCGCCTAAGCAGCCGTAAGCAGTGCTTGAAGAATTGCTGGTGAATATCTTCTGGACGATGGACCAAGCCCAGCTTTCTGGCCAGTTGGGGCGCCCAACGCGGGATCCAACCGATCAGCCGCCAGAGCAAAACCAACGAGCCGCCGACCACCATAATCAATACGGCCACGGGCCATGAGAACCAGTTCTCGCGATTGATGGCTCCTCCGACCAACCGACTTTCCTGGGCACGCTTAATGATCTCCTTGGCCAAGTCCAACATTTTCTGATAGGTCTGGCGCGTCGATTCCTGGAGCGGTCCGTACAGCGAGTTATCCTCGGCGCGTTGACGACCGTTGAGGACATATTCGTTCCAAACCCGATTAACAAAGTCCATGCTTTGATCAGCCTGCGGGCGCAATTCGTTCCCCGCATTGGATCCCATGCCAGCGGGCGTGGGATCCAAACGCAACCAGCCGCCATGGTCACCCAGATCCGGCGTATACAGGCCCACCTCGCGCAATTGCTGGGCAGTAAAATAGGCCTCGACCCAAGCATGCGCGTCGCGCCTGCGCACGGTGAAATAATCACCTATCTCATTGTATTCCAGTGGATGGTAGCCCATCACAATCCGCGTCGGTATACCCAAGTGCCGCAACGTCATCGTCAAAGCGGCGGCAAAGTATTGGCAATGGCCGCGTTTCTGATTGACGACAAAGTCCTCGATAGGATCCATATCGGACTGATTCGCGGTACGCGGCGCTAAGCTGTAGGTAAATTCTCCTGACTGCGAAAAGTACTCTTCAGCCGCACGGGCAATTTTGATCGGCGAGTTCGCGTTGGGGGATCGTTCATGCACTTTCACCAGCAGGTCATCGATCCAGCGCGACAAGTAATAGCCGCGCTCCATCCGAACACGTGAAAGCAGCCCCAACAGTTCGGCCTGCGTATTGCGAGCAGGACGATTGGTCACGCGGCGAGAGTCTGGGAGGACCGGCCATTCCTGCCCTTGGCGAAACGCGTAAGTTAGCAATGTATAACTGGCTTTGCTGCGATGCGGAAAATGATCGGTGCGATTGTCGATCATCCGCCACTCGAAAGGCATGACCTTCAAAAAATTGCGTTGCCGTTCATAGTTGGTCATCGGTGCCAGACAAGGCAACATCGAACCGTCGGGCAACAGGATTTCAAAGTTTGCCACGACGGGATCACCACCCACCGTATCGGGCGGGTATCGCGAACTGGTCAACACCTCAAACAAATCACTGGCATTGTGCGCTTGATCGCTGCTCTCAAAGGAGGTCGTGTTGGCCGATGTCCGGTAATAACGACTGACCACCGTGCCGCGAATATAGGGGGGCTCAGACAAACGATAGGGTTCGTCTGTCTGTGGATCGCGAAGCGACAAGTGCATGACCAGCGTTTTGTCTTGGAGCAGTTTGTTCATGGAACCCAGCGTCATCGTTTCCGACAGGCCGGTCCGCGGCGCCATGGCCAGTGACTCCATATCGATGGCCGCCCGTGGCAAAAGATAGAAGTACAGACCTGCAAAAACCAGGCTAACAACACCTATAGGCGCCGCTTGCCCCAGCACGGTCGACAATCCAGCCACGCCGGAGCGTGCATCCACAGGTTGATGAACTTCCAACATTCGTGCCGGGACAATCTGATGGCGTTGCCGAGCTTTCTTCCACGCATCGGCGACCAGTTCAATGACACGCGGCGTCGGTTTATCGAGATCGGGTGCCAACTGTATGAGCGCCGCGTAGCGTGTGAACAACAGCAGTGAGGCGACCCACAACAACACGATCGGTGCCAGCAACACTCCGAAGAGCACATTGTCATTGACCAACGCAGCAACAATGATTTCCAACAGCAAAAAGATAGCCAACTGCTCAAACAATCGCAGACTCTTGCGCTGCAGCATGATGACCAGTTCCGGGTAGATCAGCAAGCTGGCGATCGAGCATAGCTGCTTGCTGGTATCGGCTCCGGCTTGAAAAAAGTAGTCACCCAGCGCGATGATCGTACCGAAGATCATGCCGAAATAAGCCAGCACGTGATGCAGCGAGAACCACTCAAACCAGTCCACGAACAACAAGGACGATACACCGACCACCAACACCAGCAGGGGCAGGAAGATACTCTGGCTGCCAACAGCCACGAGCGTGGCGGTTAAAAACGCCAACAACACTAGCATCAGTGTCAGGAGTCGACGGACGCGGACGACTTCGTCTCGGACCATTGGAAGTAAGGCTCCAAATCATCGGCGGCCACATTTAACCAGCGCAAGCTAACACGTTCCAGCACACGCCTGCCTAACGTATCAGGCATGACCTTGATTGTCTGCGGTAGTGCATTACTCCGCGTGCTCACTACGATCAACAACGGGTTGCGCACTAGGCTGGCTTGCAATCGTTCCAGTGCGATTGGCAACGCATCTTTTTGAGCCGTACTGGCCGCACTGGCCAGATGATCCAAAAGATCATTCACCAGTATACGACTTTGTACGTTCGGTAACTCGACAATTTCGCGGCCAGCGATGGCAACACTCAGTTTATGTCGACCTCGGCCGACCAGCTCGACGGCCAGCGTGGCCATAAAACTGATGGCTTTTTCGACTGCCGCTGGTTCATTTAAGGACCACAGATCGTCGGGGCGTGCGTGCAGGTCCAGAACGACGACCGCTTGCATGCGCTGCTGTTGCTCAAACTGACGCACACTTAGTTCGCCCAATCGCGCGGTCGTTCGCCAATGAATCCAACGCTGCGAATCGCCATTATGCCATTGCCGCAGGCCAAAAAACTCACCTTCGTTCACGCCGGCTCGAGCAATAGCCCGCGACAATCCCTGCCGCTCGATACGAAACAGTTCATGGCAACGATTCGTCAGCGTGCCTAGTTTCGGATGCACGATAATGTAATTGCGGTTCAGGAATTGCCGCATGCTGCGCCCCAGATTCAAGGGATATCGCGTCGACAGCGTGGTTGGCCCGATTCGGTAATGCCCGCGTTGATGAAATTGCAACTGATAGACACCCTGCCGCTGCCGCCCTGGGGCTACGTCATCGATGACCGTCAACGCGCGCTGATTCTCTACGCGTTTGCTGGGGGCTGTCTGCTCAATGTGATCCTCCACGGTCAGCAACCACGAGCCCAGCCAGCGGCGACGATTGGCCACCGTGATGCGAACATCGACCAGCAAACCACACACGGTGGTGGATGGTACTTCGCGTTTAAGCTCCAAATGCGAGACGCTGCGCGTGCCAATTCGCCATTGAATCAGCAGCAAAGCGAACATGACACCAGCCAGCACGACCAGCAGGCTAATATCGCGCAGGACAGCTCCGACTAGGATGAACAGCAGGATCATCAAAAAATGAAAGCCTTCGCGCGACAGCCGAAAGCGCACCTGCTGATTCAGTCGGTCGGAGCGGCGACGATAGCGATCCAGCCACCGACGCCATAGCGTCTGGCTATAGGTCTGCGTCTGGCCAGCCGTCGCCGACTCCGTGGGATGCTCGATACCAACCCCATCGCCGCGTCCAATTGGTTTCACGATTCCATGTGCCTTAATCCCTGAATCGGACGGGTCGACGCGCTAGTGAGCTATGTGATCTGCCTGGGACAGTATAGCGGAACCTGTGACTAAGACTCCTCGTCTCCGCGAAGCTTGGCCAGCACCGAGTAGTCTTCCAAGGTGGAGGTGTCGCCGATTTGCTCTTTGCCCGACGCGATATCGCGCAGCAGTCGCCGCATGATTTTGCCGCTACGCGTCTTGGGCAGAGCCGCAGTGAAGTGCACATCGTCGGGCTGAGCCAACGCGCCAATTTCTTTGCGCACATGCATGCGGAGCGCCTTCCGCAGCTCTTCGTCCGGTTCGCCAGCCCGCAGGGTCACAAAAGCCGAGATAGCTTGACCTCGAATCTCATCGGGCTTACCTACCACTGCGGCTTCAGCCACAGCCGGGTGCGAGACCAGAGCACTTTCGACTTCGATGGTGCTCAAGCGATGGCCAGCCACGTTGATCACATCGTCGATGCGTCCCATGATCCAGAAGTAGCCGTCGCTATCGCAGCGCGCATTGTCACCGGTCAAATACATACCGGGCACTTTGGTCCAATATTGTTCTTTGTACCGAGCATCATCACCCCAGATGCCACGCAACATGCCGGGCCATGGTTTGTCGATGCACAACATACCGCCACGGCCGGCTGGCACGTCCTTGCCCTTATCGTCGACAATGCGGGGGCTGATGCCAGGCAGGGGCTTGGTGCAACTGCCGGGTTTGGTGGAAATGGCCCCGGGCAACGGTGACATCATGATGCCGCCGGTTTCGGTTTGCCACCAGGTATCCACGATCGGGCAGCGACCGCCGCCGATCTTACGGTGGTACCACATCCAAGCTTCCGGATTAATACCTTCGCCCACGCTGCCTAGCAGTCGCAAACTGGTCAAATCATGCTTGTCCACATGGTGATCGCCCCACTTGATGAAGGCTCGAATGGCCGTGGGTGCCGTATAAAGAATGGTCACGCCATACTTTTCAATCAACGCCCAGAAGCGATCTTCTTCAGGCCAGTTGGGCGCGCCTTCGTACATCAGCACTTGAGCGCCCGCTGCTAGCGGTCCGTAAACAACGTAACTGTGCCCAGTAATCCAACCGCAGTCGGCGGTACACCAGTAAACATCATCGTCGCGATGATCAAATACCCATTGAAAAGTACGCTTGGAATACAAAGTGTAACCAGCGGTTGTGTGGCGAATGCCTTTCGGCTTGCCAGTAGAACCACTCGTATAGAGGATGAATAGCGGTGTTTCAGCCGGCAGAGCTTCCGCCGGGCAATCATCGCTGGCCTGCTCCATTAAGTCGTGCCACCAAAAATCGCGACCCGCTTGCATCGGGACATCGTTACCCACGCGCTTGAGCACGATACACTTCTCGATCGACGGACTCTTAGCCAAGGCGGCATCGATCGTTTCCTTCAGCGGCAAGACCTTGCCGCGGCGATAGAGACCGTCGCTGGTGATTTGAATCTTGGCCTGCGCGTCAGTGTTCCTGTCGGCCACGGCTTCGGCGGAAAAACCAGCAAAAATTACGGAATGCACAGCACCGATACGGGCGCAAGCCAACATGGCAATCGCCAGTTCGGGCGTCATGGGCATGTAAATGCTGACCACATCGCCTGGCCGGACGCCTAGTGATTTGAGCATATTGGCGGCGCGACAAACTTCTTTG
>JADLDX010000755.1 GCA_020846515.1 Pirellulaceae bacterium | reverse complement strand
TCTCTGGATACTTGGACTGGTTACAAGTTACACCATGGGAGGATTCATCCACATTCTGATCGTGGTGGCTGTCATCGTTGTGCTGGTTCGGCTCATTCAAGGGCGACGTGTCATCTGAATCGGAACCGTCAGGATCGAGCGCTTCAACTCGGACGGTTCGGCCGGTCTCGATGAACGAGCGGGCCGGGGAAGAAAGGTGCGCTTCACTCAACAAGGACGGTTGGGTCGGTCTCGACGAGCGAGAGGGCTGGGGTAGAAAGGAGCGCTACACGCCAGTCCAGCCACGCTGGATCGTGGAAACGGTTTGCCGCAAACTGAAACGGGACCTTTCATGGAGGAGTTTGCCCACGCTCGCCAGGCACTTGTCGATCGATAAGGACAACGTTCATCGCGCTCTGAAAGAGCACGATACGAAACCTCGTTGATTTATAACATTCAACTTCAGTCCCTACCCGCAGTTCGCCGAAATGTTACTTGAAGTCGTGGGTCTCTGTATGAATCCGTCGAAGAATTCGATTGAGCTCTGAATGGACGAAAAGACGGGGATTCAGGCGTTGGATCGGCCCCAGCCCGTCCTGCCGTCGCAAGCCAGAAAGCCGCGGGGCAGGAGCAACGAGTAGGTGCGCCATGGCACATGTTGCATGCTGGCCGCGGTCGAGATCGAGACAAGCAAGGCGACCACCTGGGCGAACAAGACTCGCATGACCGAGTACTTCGTCAGTTCATCTACCATTATCGTGACGGCCTACCCAAGAAAGCGCCTCTGAGTCGTAAACCATCAAAGGCCATTACCTCGCGGTCTTCATCACCAAACGATCCAACGAGTTCGCAGACAATCTTGAAGAATCAATCCGCAAACTACTCAGAGAAATCCGAGAAACTCCAGTCAGTCTGCCGAACTCACTGCGAATAGCGGCAAAGACGAATGGCAATGGGGCTAAGCCAATACCATTCGGCCCTGTCTCGTTCCTGCGCAAATCTCTCACCAGCTCACACGCAATCCGACGAGGGCGCTGTGGCTCTCGTAGTTTTTTCGGCCCAAGTCGGCCTGATAGGCCACATAGGCGGCGTAATTCTTCCAACCGACGTTCAGCGCAGCGGTCAGCAGCGCACTGTCGCGCCCTACTTTTGGCCCATACACGGTGAAGGGATCGCCGGGATCATTGGCGAAGCGAGCATCAAAAGGGAGTTGGTCATCCAGGAACTCATGCTGCCACTGCGCACTGAAGGAGGGCGTAACCCTAGCGCCACCCCAGTAGCTGGTGTAGGCCACGCGCGGGCCCACGCGAATGCGCAGAGAGCTTGCGTGCTGCGACTCGATTGTCATCGGCAGCAGCGAGCCGATCTCATTGTAGCCATCAATCCCCACCATCGTGTAAAGCAACGAAGCCATCGGCGTGATCGTCCACCCGCTCAATTCGATGTCGTAGCCCATGCTCACGTAGGTGTCGAACTGTCCGCCGTAGGTGTCGCCGCGGGCATCACCGAGAAACGCGGTGCGCGTGATGTCGTAGCTGTTATAGCCTCCTCCGATGAGCCCCTCGGTAAAGAAGGAGCCATTCTGATACATGCCATACAACGCGACCTTGCCTCCGTCTGCTTTAATTTTGCTGTTGTAAATGAGGTCGCTTTCGGAATGCGAGTAACCGATGCTCACCCCGACCACAACATCTTCGTTCAGCCAGTAATCAATACCCAAGTTGTTACCGATCGTAGTGCCATCGTAGTTGTTAGCGTCTCCAGAGGTGGCAGAATCGCCGGAGCCGGTGATAAAGAAGCCCCAGCGATTATCCTCAGCCAGTTCCACTTCCTTGGGCACCCACCCGTTTTTTCCGTCTATCGGGTTCTTGTCACCCCACTGCGGATTTTTGCTGCTGGCAAATGGGTTGCGGTTAAAAGCTTCCGGCTTCCCGGTAGTCCGGAATCTTGCCCGGAGGTCCGCAAAGCGCTGCTGCAGGCTGAACACTTCGGTGTCAAACTGGCCAAAGCCCTGGGAGTAAATAGAGGTCAGTCCTGGCAACAAGTTGATGGTATCAACCTTTGCCGCGTAAATGAGGGTCCTCTTCAACAGCTCAGCCATGTCCTTCCTATCCGTCCCCGCCACCTTGGCGGGTGTCGTCACCACTTTCGGGATCACTTCCGCGCAGATTGCCGCCACAATGGTGTTGGTGTCCAAAGTCACCGCGCCATTCCGTGCCAACAGCCGGCCGATCACCGATGCTCCGGTATTCGCCGTGATGCTAGTCAAAGCCAGAACGGTCCCCTGAAAGGAGGCTCCCGTCCCGATGGTAGCCGAGCTACCCACCTGCCAGAAAACCATGCAGGCTTCAGCGCCGTTAATCAAGATCACCGATGTATTGTTGGCAATGATGAGTGAGGATCCGGACTGGAAGATCCAGACGGAGTCCGGATTGCCTTGACCGTCGAGTGTCACCGATCCTGCTGAGAGCCCCATTGCGGGGTTATTGTAAACGCCGGACACAAAGGTAAATCCAGTGAGATCCGCGCCTATTAAGGTCGCCGGGCGGTTGGCCGCGTCCACATACGCAGTGGTCAGGTCGATCTGGGCCTGCGCTGCGACGGCATCGGTGGCGTGGACCGTACCGTTCACTCCACCTGGCGGAAATCCAGTGATCGACGAGCCTGCAGACACTCCCAAATCCCCGGTAATCGTGGTCGGCCCCGTGTTGGTGACCGCAGCCCCTCCCAGAACCCCAAAACCTTCGGCCGTTCCAAGCTCAACTTTAGGAACCTGAGCCATCGCTTCTTTGTGCAGGAGCATCATGGCTCCCATCAAAATTATGAATGTTAATTTTGATTTCATGGTTTTGGGTTCGACAGGGATACATCAGGGACAGCAAACGACGCTGGCTTCACTTTCAGCCCTGGACAGCGGCAGCCCCATTCCCGCAGTCAGTGTTA
>JADLDX010000754.1 GCA_020846515.1 Pirellulaceae bacterium | reverse complement strand
CACTTCAGGATCTATCAAGCCGATATTGGCGAACAGCTGATCGACTGAGACGAAATCGACGGTACCGCCGCCGTCATTGTCGTCTGCGTCAGCGTCGTAGACGGGTGGTACGATACTGGGTTGCAAGTTACTTGGGCGATAGTCCAATTCCAATCGATAGTCGCCCACCGAAAAAACATCTTGGCTGTTCTTGGCCACGCGAATATAGAGCAAGGTGTGGTCACTCAGCGAACCGATCTCGAGCTGCAGATTGTTGTTGAAGATGCTGTCTGCTTTGACATCGGCCAGTTTGTTCCCTTTTCGATCGAGCACTTCCAGCTGGGCCTTGAGCAGGCTAATACCCGCCGCCCACAGCCGTACGGTCACTTTCTCTTGATTGCGAAGCGGTGTGAATCGGTACACATCGACGTCGGCGGTCGAATTCACACTGCCCATGCGTGAGACCGGTGTCAGGCCGCGATAGCCCGCAGGATAGGTGATCGGCGTCGAACTGCCGAGAGTATTATTGGAGCGCGGCTCGAACGGATCAGTTCGAGCACCGTACAGTCGTCGAATCTCGGCAATATCGCTCGCTTTCAAGCGACCATTGGGACCAGAGTAAAGGCCGTTCATCACGGCACCGGCCGTGTTGTTATCAGCCAGGCCCAAAGCATTCCCCGTTTCATGCAACAGCACCGAATACAATTCCACAGCCGGTCCATTTGCATTGGGTGCCGGAACCGTGATTGGGCTGGTCGATTGCCAATCGCCCAAGAAATAATTGGTTTTTGTGTTCAGCAATATGTCACCTGACCAGGTGCCATTGCGCGTGCCGAACGGGGAAGCGCTGGCCAACGTGCTCCCTTGATCAAACGCGCCTACACGAAACTCACCAAAACGAGGGTCATTGGTCGTCAGGCCAATCGTTCCGAAATCATCACCTCGATCGGCGACCAAACCTACATTGATATTGGCGTGAACCGCCCACGTCTGAAAGGCACGCAACACTTCCTCTTGCCACACCTGACGATCGGTTACCTGATCCAGTTTTTCGCGCAGTTGGTTCGGGTAGGCACCGATCGATGCATTGTCGCTTGGGAAGCTGACCGACAGATTGCGAGGTTCAGGCCATGGTACGCCGAACGTCGCCATTACTTCGCGACGCTCAAGTCGTTCCAGTTTTAGTTTTGTTTTACGATGCTTACGAATTCGGGTCGTCATAATATTTTTATCCGCGAGATGAAACAGATTCAAAATGCAGGTTCGAGCCAATTTGTCGCCGGCGTTTTTTATGGCTAGCGAAATCTGCTCATGTGCATAATTGACTTGTAGACAAGGATCCATTTACTGGTGATAAGGTCTGATACTGCGTTAAATGTCTAGTTCAGTTCGTTATTTAAATAGTCCCTCCGATAAATCGACAAGGTCCTTGAAACGCTTTTCGTTTCTCAATGCATCCAGGTCCGGGTCGTCGGCGATCAGATCAGATCCATAACCTTGCTGTAGCGCGCGAAGCAAAAGCCTGATGGCTGCCTGTCGACTGGCAGGTCGCGTTTTCGCCAAGAGTGCATGAGCGCAGCCCATCTGATAAATCGTGACGGGTAATGGTTTGTCGAAGGTTTCTCTCAAGTACTCGATATCAGCGATGGCAGCCTCAGCGTCGCCCGCGCGAGCCACCAACACACATCGGCCACCTCGCGCTGCCTCATGATCGCGGCGCATCTCGAGAATCTTGTCCAACGACTTTACTGCCGCTGGATCGTCGTGAAGCAACTCAGACTGAACATAAGCAATGTTTTGCAGAACGGCCGGCGAATTCGGTTCGAGCGCCAGTGCAGCCTGGAGGTCTGCCAAGGCTTGATCTGGTTCGTTTGTTGCGCGTGCCAGACCGCGCGCGACCCAGTCATCAGCGCTTGTCGGCTGCTGGGACAGTGCCTGCTGCAAATCCAATTGAGCCTGGTCGGATTCGCCCAGTCTTCGCAACAAACGCGACCGAATCAGTAATAGACGATTAGAATTGCGATTGTGTGAGAGGGCTTGATTGATATCGTCCAGCGCAGCCTGGTATTCTTTGGTGCGTTCGAGGACCAGCGCTCGCTGCGCCAGATGGGCCGACTTTTCGTCGCTCACCTCGATCGCGTGTGTCAAATCGGCCTGGGCAGATGCATAATCGGCCAGTGCCAGTTCAGCTTGAGCCCGACCAGCATAGCCGCCGGCAACTCGCGGCGCCGCTTCAATAGCCAAGGTATAGGACATCTTGGCCGCTTGCGGTTCGCCGATTTGCAGCTGTGCTTCCGCAGCGGTCATCCAAAACAAATAATCGTGGAAGCGATCCTTGCCCATTGAGCTGAGTTTCGCCAGAGCTTGTTTCGCGTTGCCTCGATTCAGCACGACACGCGCAGATAACAAAGTTTCCGCTGCGCCTCGACTTCCCACCGCCGTTGGCACCTGCAAACCAGCCGCCTGCACATTGCGGACAGCTCCTGCTTGATCATCGCGTTGATTATCACCTTGCGCGGCAACCTGCGCAGGAGAGACCGACTGGCGTGCTCTCAAATCTTCTGCCGTCTGTTTGGTCAAGTGATTTAAAAGCAGACTACTATGCCCCATGTGCGGAAATTGCTCGCACAAGCTCAGCATCTGTTGCACACTCTCTTGAATCGATTGGTCGGTCGCCGGTTGATATGCTTGACCGTAGGCAGTATGCGGTGCGCGTTCCATAAGCAGCACGGCGGCGCACAAGCAGTGATCAAAAATGCTTTCGGACAAAACTTGCTGATCGGAGGGCGACAGCCAACGATAGGTCGAACTGGTAGGCACGGGCTCGCCCGCATCGAATCTCAAAGAACTCTGAATCATCTCAGGGATGCGCTGGACTGTGTTCACGGCCTGCATGCCTGACGCATCAAGCAGTTGCGGTACGAATTCGCGGAACTGCTTGTCCAGTTGCGTGGCTTGCTCACGACTGGACAGCACTTGGCTACGCTGATACCAACTGACCCCCAAGGCCGCTACAGCTAGAGTGCAAACGAGAGCGACACTCGATACGACACTGGCTGAGAACACTCGCGGATATCGACGGCTGGTCTTCATCAGCCGACTGGTCAATGGTTCTCGCGCGTACTGCAATCTTTGATTGGCTCGCTCCGCTTCCAAATCCTCGAGCAATTGACCAGCATCTTGATAGCGATCAGCCGCATCATACGCCAGGCAGCGCTCGATTATGGCTCGATAACCACCGTGAGCGACTGAGTCGTTAAACCTTACATTCTCGTTCCGTCGCGAATCGATGGCCTTCAACAAATCGCATTCGGCTGTTGAGACAGCCGATAAGAATGGCAGTTTGCCTTCCATCAGTTCAAACAGCATGACTCCGAGAGCGTAAATATCGGATGACGCTGATAGCACCGTTCGGCGTCCCAGCAGCGCTTGCAGTTGTTCCGGAGCCATATAGGGCAACGTTCCGCCGACCCAATCGTGCACGGGCACGTCGTCCGAATGCGACAGATTGAAGTCGATCAGCGCCGGCTCGCCATCGTTTCGAATGAGCACATTGGCGGGCTTGAGGTCGCCATGGATGATGCCACGAGCATGCGCATGGGCCAAGGCGGAGGCCAGACGACAGGCCAACCATAGCGGCAGTTCCCGCGCGCTTAATCGCGCTAACTGGTAAAGCGGTTGTCTGGTCGCCGCATCCCAACGTCGCAAATGTTCGGCGGCTTTGCCGGCGATCTCCTGGCTACGGCTGGCACGGTTGTCGGCGTCCTGGTCGCCAATGAACGTATCGGAATTTGCCGTCAAACGACTTTGTGTCGCTTCCACCGTTTCAATGAGACTCTGACCATTTCTAGAAGAATCGGAATGTCTCGATGAACCGTGTGGTGACTTTTGCGAACCTCTTACTGGCGAACCTCTTGCCGGCGAACTCTGAAGAGCCGAACTTGTGGTCTGGTGGGCGTATTGGGTATGTTTCAACCAGTCTGCAAGTGTGGCTGCGCCGGTATAGGGCATACACATCACAGAATACTGGCCGATGCGATGGAACGAAAACAATGGAATGATGCCGGTGTGTTGCATCCTCGCCAGATGCATCGGTTCGGACAAAGTGCGACGCACTACCTTGAGCGCCACATATCGACTGGCGATTGAAGTTTGTAAGGCCAAATAAACGCGACTAAATGTGCCGCTGCCTAACAGGCAGATCAAGTGAAAGTCGCCGAACGATTTGCCGATCTCCGGCTCTTCGTCAACTGCTTGCAGACCACTGGCAGCATCTACAACCTGATTGCCTGTGAACCGTGAGTCAGCACTGCCCTTGGATTCAAGTGGCAGCGCGATCGAGGAAGCGTTGGGAGTTGGGCTATCCTCCAGCGCAAACTCAGCTTCCAATTCCACGAACCACGCTGCATGCCGGGCGGGCGACAACCAGGACCAACGATCCGGTTGGCACTCAAGTCCACGCGAGCGACGCGCTCGAAAATCTTCAAAGGCAATGGAAGTCAGCGCTTCGGAACTATGGAACAACTGGGGGAACCAAGAGAGATAGTCGGTCAGGGCAACAGGCACTCCAGCGGTGTATCGGCGATCAATGTCTGCTCGTACCAACTCAGAGACCGCTAGCGGATCACTGAGCAATCCAGAACGCTCCACGACCGCTTTCAGTCGCTCGCCCGTGGGCTCCCAATCCGCGTCAAAATCATCCAAGCACTCATTGATCACACTATCGGTGATCGGTTTGGCGACAGCCGGCGCCAATGCATCAACCGCGTCCTTATTCACAGTCACAGGATTGACCATCGCGGTGTGTCGAGCATGCGAATCGGCATCCGAAGGTGCTTCCGACACAGCCTCACCTGCCGCATGAGACATAGCGTCAGACAAGGATTCCGACACAGAGTCAATCACCGCATCAAACTCAGGGCCGGCCGGCCGACTGCGGGATTCATGGTAGCTCATGAATGCACATCCGACATGTTTTCGCTCTGCGGTTGCTCAGTCGAATCGAGCAACTGAGAGGCTAGCGTTTCGCGGGCATGCTGGAGCAATCGCTCGACCGTGCGCCGAGACCGCTGGGTTTGCGAGGCAATTTCTTCAATAGAAAAACCACGTACACGCAAAACCACCACTTCGCGTTCCGATGGTTTCAGGCACTCGATCGCCTCACTTATCGCGGACTCCATCTGCACCATGGATGGGCGGTCGGCGACCACCGACAACTCTTCTGCGTCGATAGATTCTGTGCGGCGGTCATCGCGTTTGCCGGCCATTCGCTGTCGCGCATTTCTTCGGACTTTGTTCACGGCAATGACAGCCATCAGGTGCCAGAGAGTGCCACCCGGTGGCGCTGTATAATTTCCCGCATTCATTCCACGAAAGACGCTCTTGAAGATGCTTTGCACGATGTCTTCAGGTTCGGTCTGAGCCCGTAAATGCTCAGCCATTTGGGTACGCACTAAACCAAACACGCGTGCGGCGTAGCGTTGGTAGAGTTCGACCGCGGCCGCCTCATCCCCATCTCTAACTCTTATGACCAAACTTCCATCGGTAGATGACATCGTTGAGGCTTCCGCTTGTACTTTTTAGCTCTTTACTTTTTAGCTTTATGCTTTTAATCTTCGTGCTTTCAGCATTGGCTGCTAAGAGAGTCGGATTGCTTAGAAAGCTTGTGGAAATGAGCAACGACTGTAGGTTAGGCACATCCTGACACACTATTATAGTTGTGTGACAAGGGGGGCAGCTTCCTTTCTTGTTCAATGCGGCAAGGGAGGCTCCGACGAATTTCTCCAGCGAAGCCCCCCGAGCCGTCCTCGATTACGAACCCCACTTACTATGGAGTTACGACTTCGAACTCTTTGATATCCTTCTTGGTTCCCCCGGTGATACCAAGATCGTTGAGCGAGTCCGTACCGGCGCCGCCCTCGAACACGGCGTCTTGGCCGGCGGATACACCAGTTCCTACGACTCGGTCATCCCCCACATCGACTGAAACAGTCAAGGAGTTGTTCGTGTTGACGTCGGTTAGGGTGACAGTGTCATTGCCGCCACCGGTGAAAATGCCGATCGACTCTTCAGTCGCCAAGCCGAGAACGGTTACTACGTCGGCGCCTAGATCAGTATTGACCGCCAGCCCGAACGCAATGGAGTCACGGACTGTTACTCGATCGAATCCCCCCTTGGTTTCGATCGAAATGTAGTCGCCCACAATCGCTTCGACGACGTTGACAATGTCATTGGCCTCATCACCAATCACGGTCAGGCCCTTACCGCCGTCCAACCCAGTTATGTCAGCATTCAAAGCGCCCAGACCGCCATCGATATAGAGGTCTTGTCCAACCGTCGCGTCGGTCAGGCGAATTGTGTCGGTACCCGAACCACCCTCGATAGCCATGTTGGCTCCGACAGTGATGGGGCCGGAGGTTCCGACGCGGTCATTGCCACTGCCCATGTTCATGAACAGGTCGTTGGCAATAACCAGCCCACGCATGGTCACTGAGTCATTACCCCCCTCCATCAAGATGTCCACGGCGTTCAGTTGAACACGTCGCAACACGATCGACGGTCTACCGTTGACTGTCGTTCCGGTCGCGCCGCTCACAAACACGTCCCCCACGGCTGTCTGCGCCATGGAGATCGAATTGGCGGTATTGTCACCTCGGACCTTCAACAGTGAACCTTCCAGGGTTACTTGAACATTGCCAGCCAGAGTGCTGCTGGCCAGGCAACCCGATGCCAGTGCCAAAGCGAGAGCTTGACGACCCAAACCACGAATCCCACGTAAAACAGTGTGCATT
>JADLDX010000753.1 GCA_020846515.1 Pirellulaceae bacterium | reverse complement strand
GCGCGCTTGCGGCTGATTAGCCGCTGGGCGCTAGCCCACGGTTTTCGTCCTACAGTACGATCGACGCACTGCTTGGAATCCAACCAGTAAGCCCCTTTCCCACAAGCATTTCAGATCCAAGGCACTGTGCATTCCCGCTATCAAACCCAGGGGAGATTCGAGCTGACGGGCTGTCCTTTTTTAGTTTCAGGGACAAAACCAGATGCCGCCCCATTCCTTCTGGACCGAGCGTTGGTTTCCAGTAAACTAATGGACTCCTCCTGAATCCCTCCGCTCTTTCCCCACAATGCCGGACTCTATTATGGTCATTGCTATGGTCATGCCTCTGGTCATTCGACGCCCAACTCGGCTGCTGCGCTGGTTGAGCGTCTGTGTAGCCTGCTCCTGCATGGGAGCGTCAGCACTGGCACAAAACGCCGACGGAACTTCAGCCAACAAGTCGACTGTTGCCACAGTCGCCAAACGCGCAGTGCCTTGGACTAGTTCGCGCATATCGGGCACACCCGAGCAGCCATTGCCGCTGAGTCTTGAACCAGTGTTTGAGAATCTGAAGTTTACTGACCCGATGCATGTGCGCTGGCAAGCGGATACTCAACGCTATTTCGTTTGCGAACTAGGTGGCAAGATCTGGAGTTTCCCACACGACCCCGATGTCAAGCAAGCGGATTTGGTGGTCGACCTGAAAGCCGAGATCAAGTCCTTCGATAAAGATCGCAGCAATGGCTGCGAAAATGTCTATTCAATCGCTTTCGACCCTGACTTCCGTAAGAACCGCTTCGTTTATGTATGCATGATCTTTAGTAACAAGACAGGCAAGCCACTGAACGATGGCAGCCGAATCTCACGCTTTCAAGTCACGGAATCCAATCCACCTACGATTGATGTCAGTAGTGAGCTGCCGATTATCACTTGGCTCTCTGGTGGTCATAACGGGTGTGACTTGGCATTCGACAATTCAGGCCACCTACTGTTCAGCACCGGTGATGCGACAGCGCCTAGTCCGCCCGACGGATTACAAACCGGGCAAGATGTGAGCGACTTGCTCTCCAGCGTGCTGAGAATTGATGTGCGTGGTGCGACGGCCGCCAAGCCGTATACGATCCCAGAAGACAATCCATTTCAGAACGCCGGTAATACGCGACCGGAGGTTTGGGCCTTTGGTTTTCGAAATCCGTGGCGCATCGCCATCGATCCACCGACCGGTCAGCTTTGGTTGGGCGATGTGGGTTGGGAGAAGTGGGAATTGGTGCATCATGTCGTACGCGGTGGCAATTATGGTTGGGCGGTTCGCGAAGGCAACGAACTATTGCAACCCAATGCCCCCAAAGGTCCGGGCCCCATCTTGCCAACGCGCGTCGCTCTACCCCATGCGGATGCCGCCTCGGTCACCGGTGGGTTCGTTTACCGTGGACAGCGACTCAAAGAGATCCTCGGTCAATACTTGTTTGGAGATTGGATCACTGGCCGCATATGGACGGTGCCACTGGATGAGCACTCGCCACACGTTGAAGTCGCCAGTGGCCAACTGCGCATCATTGCCTTTGCCCCGGATCGTGATGGCGAACCACTGGTGGTCAATCACTTGAATGGCACCACCTTGTTTCGTTTGGTGCCTAATCGCAACTACGAAACCGAGTTGGCAGCCACTCGTAATTTTCCGAAACAGCTTTCGCAAACCGGGCTACTCGAAGACGTTGTTGATCAACAACCCGCACCTGGTGTGCGACCATTTCAAATCAACCAACCTCAGTGGCAGGACGGGGCGCAAAGTTCACACTTCTTGGCTTTGCCCGACTATGAACGCGTGACCGTGTTTAATGAGCCGCAGCCGGTAGGCGTATTGGCCATGTTTAATTCGCGTCTGCACTATCCCTCGGGGACAGTCTTGGCGAAGACTCTTACGCTGCCGGCGGACAAATCCAAGGGTCGAGAAACGCTGCGCAAATTGGAAACTCAACTGTTGCATTTCGATGGCCGACTCTGGCGCGGCTACAGTTATCTATGGAACGATGCTCAAACGGATGCCAATTTGGTGCCTGCCAGCGGTGCGGAGATAACTCTACCAGGAAGTGATGGACAACGTTGGAGAGTGCATAGTCGCACGGAATGCATGCAGTGCCACAATCCTTGGCCAGAAACGTCTCTGGCATTTACACCTGAACAATTGCATCGACCTGAGCTGAATGATCAGTCGCCTTGGGTGCAGTTAGTCCAGGAAGGTTTCGTGATCACGCAAGATCGCAACCAGAAACCGCTGGCCCCGGAAAAGTGTGTACGTAAAGCTCTGTTGGCGCGCGACAAGCACGACTCATCCGGTGCCGCGCGGGCTTACTTGCATGCCAATTGTTCGCACTGCCACCAAAATGGTGCTGGAGCAGCGGTGGATATATCTCTGCGTATCCAAGATGAAGGTGCAGCGATGAAGGCCATCGATGTGACCCCACTCAAAGGCGGCTTCGGTATCGCGGACAGCAAACTAATCGCGCCCGGTTCGGCCACACGCAGTGCGTTGCTCTATCGTATCGCCTCCAGTTCAACTGGACGTATGCCCCACATCGGTTCGCGCGAAGTCGATTTTGCACGCGTGGCACTTGTGGCCGACTGGATCAATGCCATGGATAGCGGAACCGCTGCTCCTAAACCTGGTACCGCAACTGAGCCAAATAATGCTGAGCTGAAGATGCGAGCCGAGAAGTTGCTAAGTGAACTAGCGAGCTTGTCGCTCCCAGCGGTGAGCTCACCGGACGGGAAATCTGCTGCCGCTCCGACCATTGCAACCAATGCTGACTCTGCGGTGGCTGGAGATTCTGAGGCAGCCCGGAGCGCACGGTTGCAATCAGCACTGGCGCTGGCGATTGATCTGGCGCGGATGCGAATTTCATCGACTGAGCACGCATCAAAGGTACCAGCTTGGGTTGAGCAGTTGGCACGTGTTTCGGATCCATTGGTGAGCAGCCTATTCGAGGCCCATTTGCCGGCCAGTCAGCGACAACGACGCTTGGGATTCAACGCCATTTACGACGACGTAGCAGACCTCACCGGCGATGCCCAGCGAGGACAGGCATATTTCTTTGATGCCAGCCGATCGCAGTGCGCCAAGTGCCATCGAGTAGGTGAGCGAGGTGGACAAGTCGGCCCCGCGTTGTCTGACATAGGCAAGCGCTTATCTCCTGCACAGATTTTCGAATCGATCGCCGATCCCAGTCGTGTAATTGACCCCAAATTTCAGAGCCATATCGTTGTGACCACCGATGGCAAAGTCATCACAGGGTTACTGTCCGCAGAAACCACCGCCCACGTGACGCTGGTCAATGCGCAAGGCGAACAGGTAAAGATCGCGACCGAAGACATCGAATCGCGAAAACTGGATACGAAGTCCTTAATGCCCAGCGGACTGGCTGGCGAGCTGACTGCCCAGCAAGCCGCCGACTTGTTGGCGTATTTATCGACACTCAAGTAGACGAATCGCTCCGCGACTCGTCAAGGAATTTAATGAATCCCCGTCACGAAGTGCCGGGGCTACAGCAACCCTTCCGTTTGTTACCAGTAATCTTTGATTGCCGACAACCCACATCTTAGGCGAGATCTGCGTGTTATACGCAATCTCCTTTTGTTCGCAACTGCTCGAATTCTGCCAAGCTAGTTTGGGAGTACGTATGAAAACTCGATGCTTGCTATTGTGTTTGTGGCTGATGGCCTTGGCAAACCTGGCACCCGCACAGGAATTGAAGGTCGAGCAAACGGAGCAGACACTAACCGTGCTGCGCGGTGATAAGGCTATTTTGGTCTACAACATTCAATCTCCACCGGCACCGGCTGGGATCGATAAGGTTTACGAGCGTAGTGGCTTTCTCCACCCTGTATATTCGCCGAAAGGTCAAGTGCTGACGGCTGCATTCCCTATTGATCATGCCCATCAACACGGCATCTTTTCTGCTTGGGTCAATACGAAGTATCGCAACCAACCGGCCGACTTCTGGAACCTGGCAGGCAAATCGGCTCGAGTACTTCACGAGCGCGTTGCATCGACCGAAACGTTGTCCGACGGAAGTTTGCGTATCGAATTGGACCTGTTGCATCGCGTCTTGTCGGAACCCGCCGTCGATGTGCTGCGTGAACGCTGGAAGATAACGGTTTTGCCAAGCACGGAAAAATACAACTGTTTTGATCTAGAGACCATCCAGACCGCGATAACGGATGAGCCGCTGGTGATTGAAAAATATCATTACGGGGGAGTGGCGTATCGTGGCAGCGTGCGTTGGTTGCTGAAAGATGACAGCGACGGTCGGAAGCTGGGTGGTGAAATCGAGCCCAACCGGATCGTCAACGCGTTGGGACAAGAACGCATTGAGGGCAATCACGCACATGCTCGCTGGGTTTCTATCAGCGGACAATTGCAGGGCAAGCCAGCTGGGCTTGTAATGATGGACCATCCACGCAACTTTCGGTCACCACAAGCTGCGCGTGTGCACCCCACCAAGCCCTACTTTGTCTATTCGCCGTGTGTCGATGGCGCGTTCAACATTGATAAACAGCATCCCTACCATGCTCGCTATCGCTTCATCGTTCACGACCAACCCCTGTCGAACAAGCAGCTAGACAAACTGTGGCAGACCTGGGCCGCGCAGTAGAGAGTTTGCTGCTGCGCAGCAGCAGCAGAACTAACCCTCCCAGCGCAGCGCCCGGGAGGGTCGAAAAAACAGGCGCTACTGCAGCCTGTTTTTTCGGGGAGGGTGCGTGCGCCGCACAGACGAGTCAGCAGCAAAGTGCTTCATGCCTAGGTTAGCACGGGAGGCCCCCTCCCCGACTGGGCTGACGCCAGTCGACCCTCCCACTGCTACGCAGCGGGAGGGTTAGTTCCGCTGCTGCGCAGCGGCAGAACTAACCCTCCCAGCGCAGCGCCCGGGAGGGTCGAAAAAACAGGCGCTACTGCAGCCTGTTTTTTCGGGGAGGGTGC